>JBCCBI010000034.1:0-20850 GCA_039034155.1 Deinococcota bacterium
AAGATGCCGACCTCAACATGCCGCTCACGCTTCGTTCAGAGCCTTGGGGACAACGTCACTTTATGGTGGAAGACCCCAATGGGCTACTGGTAGATGTCATCACGATTATTCCGCCCTCACCTGAGTTTGCAGCGCAGTACAGCGAGACGGCTAAAGACGAATTATTTGAATGAGGGCAGCGAACTTTCGGCTCGAGTGGGTGATGCCGGGTCATATTGTCGGCTTGCGTCACCCTGAGCCAACGGTGAGCTTGACAGATGTACACGCAGTCGCAACGGCTGGACAAACGATGCTAGATGAGGCTACTAACAACGTCCACCTCATCATTGATAACCGCAACGTGCCTATGCAGGGTTTGCCACCGCTGGCGCAACTGCAAGCTGGTATGCCCGTGCTGAAGCATCCAAGGTTACGGCAGATTGTCTCGATCAAGCCACAAGAACTGGATATTGATACAAGTGCGATTCCATCAGAGCGACACGGTAAGGTGCAGCTCAGTTATGTCTCGAGCCTCGATGAGGCTGTCAGTGCCTTACAAAAAGTCCTACCTGACTTATCGTGGCAAACCTTGAATCAGCAGTTTTTTGAGTAAACGTCACTGAACATTGTGCTTCAGATATGCTCAGGGTCTTGAGTGGAGGGATGTTTCTGCGCTAAAGACCTCAACAGAATTCATCTGGATAATGTTTAAGCCATTGAGCTGAGCGAAGGGAATTGGAATAACGATGACTCAGAACAGAAAGCTTACTGACCTCAAAAATATCGGTAAGAAAATCGCGGGTCGGTTGAATGAGGTAGGAATTTTCTCCGAAGATGACCTTCGGCGTGTGGGTGCAATTGGAGCACACCAGATGATTAGGGAGCACCATCCAAACGAGACGTTGCCAGTTTGTTACTACCTGTATTCCTTTGAGGGAGCGTTGCACAACAAGTATTGGGATGAAATCGGCGAGACAAGAAAGCAGCACCTTCAATCAGAGATAGTTCGCTAAAGCGCTGAATAGAAAGATGATACTGCTCGTTGCTTGAGTTGTGGCGTTAGTCTGCTTTTGATTGAACTCACGTCTACTATTTGGCATGGCTCGAGCACAAGGCGTCTTCTTTTAGAGAAACCGCCTGTTATGCTCGAGCCTATGAACCAGTCCATCGCCCACATTGCCCTCGTTGTGAAAGATTATGACGACGCTATTACCTTCTACACAGAGGTTCTCAACTTTACGTTGATAGAAGATAGCTACCAACCCGAGCAAGATAAGCGCTGGGTAGTAGTAGCACCTCCAAACACAGCAGGTACACCGAGTACAACGCTCCTGTTAGCAAAAGCGTCACAACCAGAACAAGAGGCTGTCATTGGCAAGCAAACAGGCGGGCGAGTGTTCCTGTTTTTGCGCACCGACGACTTTTGGCGCGACTACAACGCGATGGTTGCCAGGGGCGTGACCTTTGTACGCGAGCCGAAAGAGGCAGAGTACGGCATGGTGGCAGTGTTTAGCGATTTGTATGGGAACTTGTGGGATTTGATTGAGTATGCTGCTGGGCATCCGCTAGCAGGTTAAACCTTAGGTCTAAGCAGATATTGCTGATGTATCTCGACAATGTATACTTCTCGATTATGACGCTTTCAATTACGCTGATACCTGCGCTTGCTACTGACGCCGACGAGCTAGCTTCTTTACGTGCCACCGCCATGCGTGAAAGCCTCGAGCACCTTGGACGCTTTGACCCACAACGTGCAAAAAACCGTTTTCTGACCAACTTTTCCCCTGAGTATACACATCACATTGAAACTAAGCAGAAACGAGTTGGCGTTGTTGTCGTCCGACCCATTGAGAACGGGCTGTTATTGGATCATCTCTATATTTTGCCTGAACATCAAGGACAAGGTATAGGCGCAGTGGTATTACAACGTGTCACAGAAGACGCAGATGCTAAGGGCTTGCCACTTCATGTGACAGCACTGCGCGAAAGTCCTTCCAATCGTTTTTACACTCGGTTTGGATTTAAGCTGGTCAAACAGACTGAGTGGGATAATCACTACAGGCGCTTGGCTAGATAGACGTTGGTGATTTGATGTTACTCGAGGCATCTTCTCACATCAAACAAACACTGTAAATAAACACTGTGACATCCACGACTCTGGGCCGTTGGAGCTTGTTAAAGACTGTGCTAGCCTTACTCAATTTAACAGGAGGTCGGACATGGTGACGATTCAATGGTAAAAATTCAATGGTAAAAATTCAAAGGGTGACCCTAGCTGCTACCAAGGTTGAGGCAATAGTGGCGTTTTACAATGCTGTTCTGGACACAAATTTAAGTGAGCTAGACGGAATGCCTGGCTTTTATCAGGGAAATTTGGGACAACTGACCTTGCTTGTTTGTCCCAACACCATCGCTGAGGTGGTAGCGGAGCAAAATCGCCAGCAATTTTTATTTGAGGTGACTGATATTGAGTACGTGGTTGACGCTGCTACTCAGCATGGCGGGAAGCTTATGGATGAGGGCATTACGCAAGATGAACACGCGGCTCGAGCCTCCGTCTATGACCCTGACGGCAACAGCCTCGAGCTTATACAACCTTTAACTTAGTCTAAAAATCTGTCCCGGTGCACCACATAGGCATAACTCAAAGCTACCAAGGTTGAGATGAGACTCGTGCCGCCGTGGGACACTAGCGGCAAGGTGATACCGGTAACGGGTGCTAACCCCAAAGTCACGCCAATATTCACCAGCACTTGAAAGCCCACCAAGGTCAGCACGCCAATAATGGCGAGTTGGTCTGTAGGGTTAATGCTCTCAACGGTCATCGAAACCAAGCGCCAAAACAGGAGCGAATACAGCAGCAGCAACCCAGCAGCCGCAATGAAGCCGCCTTCTTCAGCGAGTAGTGGGTAAATAAAGTCGGTGTGGCGGTAAGGAATAAAGCCAAGTTGCCCTTGGGTGCCTTGCTTATAGCCTTTACCCCAAAGCCCACCCGAGCCAATGGCAATGCGCGCTTGAATCACCTGATAGCCGCTGCCTTGTGGATCTTGGGCAGGGTTCACAAAGGTAATCACCCGCGCTTGTTGGTGGGGTTTTAAGTTAGGCCACACAACCGTAGGTGCAGCGATAACTACCAGCACAATCATCAGTGCTAAGTGCCAGCGGGGAATGCCGCGCACCAAGACCATGCCAGCGCCCACAGCTAGTAGGACAATAGCACTGCCGAGGTCTGGCTCGAGCACAATCAAGCCAACTGGAATGCCAATTAAGATGAGCGGGCGCAAATAACTCAGCGGATTTTGGGTAATTGGATACTTACGCAGTACCATTGCCAGCGACATAATCAGCGCCAGCTTAGCAAGCTCTGACGGTTGAAACCCCGGTAATGGCCCCAAATGTAACCACGAGCGTGCGCCGTTAACCTCAGTTCCTAAAAACTGGGTGAGCACAAGTAAGCCCACGGTCACAAGGTAAAAATGCGGTGTATAGCGCATAATACGCGCGCGTCCAAGCCACAGCACAACCCCGCAAGCAGCTAACCCCAAACCCAAATACGCAAATTGCCGTTGAAACTCGCCGCCGGGGGCAGCACTGCTAAGCGTCGTTAAGCCCACGCCTAAAATAAGCATGATGACAAGGGGTAACAGTAGTTCGCGTTGAATCATAAAAGCTAACTCCGGGGTGGATGATGTGTTTGCTACTCTCAGCATAAACAGCTTAGGCGTGTGAATGTTGATGAGGTTACACGGAGGATGTTGAGCCTAAGTGTGTGTAAATACAGATTCAGTTTGATGATGCCATCTCTACGAGATCATTACCACAAGAGTATCATCACAAGCTTATCGCTGTAGGTTAACGTAGTGTTGCAATATTTTGGGTGATGTTTAAAGCGTCCTTCATAAGTAAGGTCCTTGCAGTGGGACTTGAAGGCTGATTGATTCTTGGTGTTTGTGGACTGAAGATGAAGCTCGAGCCCATTCTACTGGTGCTATGGTAAAGCATGTTGGGCACGGCCTTACTGATGGGATTGCTCGTCATTATCATCTTGTCAGCAGTGTGGGAATGCTGGCGTTATTATCAGGCCCGGATGGTGGTAGCTTCGGCAGCGTGGCGTGAACGACAACGGCAATTGCAAGTTGACCTTGATAGGTACGAACGCAAGTTAACCCGGCTCGAGTCCAACCCCGATTATGAACGCTTACAAGAACTTTACAACGCCCGCCTCGAGCAAGCTGTGCGTTACGCGCTAGACAAAAATGTGCCTCTAAACAGCGTACTTGACCGCCAAAGTCTGCAGGACACGTACATCCTCAAACAACACCATGAACTTGCTCAAAGTCAAGATGCGCAGCGCATGTATGACATGCTGCGTGAGGTGCTCGAGCGGCCAACCTCAACAAGTTACCAGCAGCCGTCAGATGGCTCATCTGCCTAGCTTTATAGCAGTTTGACAAGATGTTGTTACAGCTACCTGATAAGTGATTTAAGCAAGGGGGAAAGGGCGAAAGGGGGATGGGGAGATTTCATTAGCTTATGTGTGCATCACCGGGTTGTGGTGAAATCATTGGCAGCTCAACTATTGCCAGCGCTCCCAGTGCTCGAGCGGCTCCCCGAGCAGTTTAGGACGCACTTCGCCGATTAGGTACAAACTACCCGCTACCACAATTACCTCACCTGTTTGGCTTTGTTGGATGGCTAGGTTGATAGCCTCATCTGGAGTTTGGCTAATGGTCACAGGTTTGGGCCATGCGTCAGCAACTTGCTGCGGATGAATGGCGCGTGGACTTAATGCCGCTTGAGTGGTGATGACGGCACGCACCCGCGGACTTAGCGCGTCCACAATGCCCGCCAAATCTTTGCCAGCAGCCACGCCAAAAATCAGTAAAACAGGGTCATCCGTAAGCTCATCAAGGGCGCTAGCAAGGGCTTGAGCTGAGGTGGGATTGTGCGCGCCATCCAGCAAAAACGTGCGGTCATGCGCGGTGATGGGCTCGAGCCTCCCGGCCCACGTTGTCTGCCTCACACCCGCTTGAATCGCATCATCTGAAACGTCCAAACTATGCGCTGCTGCTACCGCCAGACTCACATTATCCAGTTGATGTGCGCCAAGTAGTGGTGAACGAACTTCAATGCTGCCTTTGGGGTCATCAATTTTGATGTGGGCACCTTGCCAGCCTGCTAAGCTTGCTTCGATGTGGATGCTTTGAACCTCATTTGATGTATCTGCAGCATTTGTGTAACGCGACCATAAGGGTGTGTTTAAGGCTCGAGCACGCTGCTCAATAACCTCGAGCGCGTCCCCTTGAGCAGCGGTTAAGGCCAGGGTATCCGCCCGCAAAATGCCCGCTTTTTCCCCTGCGATGGCAGCCTCAGTGTCTCCCAAGTACTCAGTATGGTCCAGCGACACGTTGGTGATGAGGCTGCGGATTGGCGTAAGCGCGTTGGTGGCGTCAAAGCGCCCGCCCATGCCGACCTCAAACACTGCTTGTTGTACATGAGCCTCGGCAAAAAGTTGGCACGCAAGGGCGGTAGTAATTTCAAAAAAGGTTGCGCCCAGTTCATCCGCTAGGGGTTGAATGTGGGCAAGTGCCGGGTAGATGCTGGCTTCTGGCAGCGGTTGACCGTTCACCACAAAGCGCTCTGCAAAGTGGGTGAGATGCGGGCTAGTAAACAGCGCTGTGCGGGTTGTCTGGGTGAGGATGCTGGCGAGTGTGCTCGAGGTACTGCCCTTCCCGTTTGTGCCTGCCACCAAAATGGTCTCAAAGCTGTCTTCAGGATGATCGAGTGTTTTAAGCAAGCCGCGAATAGTTTCCAGCCCCGGTTTAAGGCCAAACCGCTGACGTTTAAAAAGCCATGTGAGGAGCTCGAGGTAGTGTTTGGCATCGGTTGAGGTTGTTTGTTGGGGTGGTAGTTGGGCCATATTGATACCCACTTTCAAAATTAAAATAAAACATTATCCAATACATGTAGGTGATTACCTGCATGCAATATGCCACCATACCCAACGAGGATACGACGCACATGGGTTAATGTTGCACACTTGATGTGGTCTGAAGGTGTGTCAAAGCTTGTGCTTACTCGGTAGGTTCAGCTTGGCTCGGTTCAATCTGGCCCAGTTCAGTCTGGCTGAGTTGTTTGGCGCGCTCGAGCCGCCAGCGTTCATCCTCTTCGGCAGCGTCATAAATATCTTCTAGCTTGGTTGCTGTTTCTTGTAAGTTGGTATCCAGCGCTACGCGGTTATCAAACACAAAGCACTCGCCGTCCCAGTCGCGTTCAGGGTCGGGTATTTTGGCAAAATAGCCCAAGATGCCGCCCTCGAGCTGATAGACTTCCAGCCCTTTATCCAGTAACCAGCTACTCGTCTTTTCACAGCGGATGCCGCCGGTGCAATACATAGCAACGCGCTTACCTTCCCACTGCTCAAGGTTTTCCTCAACATACGCTGGAAAATCCCGAAAGTTGTTCACGTGCGGGTTGATGGCACCTTTAAATTGTCCTAAGCGCACCTCAAAGTCGTTGCGGTTGTCGATGACGACCACGTCGTCTTGCTCGAGCAACTCACGCCAATCTTCGGGCGAAACATTGATGCCGGTGCGGGCCGTAGCATCCACACCATCAATACCTAGCGGAACAATTTCGCGTTTGCGTTTGATTTTGAGGCGACCAAAAGGTTTGGCGTTACAAGGTGAGCGTTTTACGTCTATATCTGCAAAGCAGCCTTCAAACTCCGGTACAGCTAGCATGTCATGAAAGGCGGCCAGCCCCGCTTTAGAACTGGCGATCATGCCGTTAATGCCTTCTGGTGCAATGAGGATGCTACCCAGCAGTTCGTCAACGCTGGTGCTAATTTGCTCGCAGCGGGTTTGCAGGGTTTGAACGGTGGTATCTGCTTGCGGTAGGGCCACAAACTTGTAGAACGCATCATGCCAAAGTGTCACGGGTTTACTATACTTGCCTGTGGATGAGGTAGACGTTGTTTGTGATTGATGTCGTGGTGTATAAAATTTGCAGTAAACTATATCTATGCCACTGACCATCGACAATCCTGAGCTTGAAAAGCTTGTTGATGAGATTGCTACGTTAACAGGAAAAAGTAAGGTTGAGGTGATACGCCGTGCGTTGCTCGAGCGTCGCGCCATTCTCCATAAAGCTCCAGCAAATGACGATACGCCTGCCCAGAAAAAAGCACGCATTATGAAATTTCTCGGAGAAGAAGTTTGGCCGCACGTTTCTGAGGATATTTTAGGCAGGGGCATCTCACAAGAAGAACAAGATGAGATTTTAGGTTATGGCCTAGACGGTATATGATTCTTGATACTTCAGCCGTGCTTGCAGTGTTGTTGCATGAAGCTGAGGCAGAGATATTTGCAGATCATATCGCCGATGCAGCCTATGTTGGGATAGCAAGTCCTACGTTAGTGGAAACAGGCATTGTTTTAGGAAACCGTTTAGGGTTCACTACGTCTTTGCTTGATCGCTTTTTACAAAAAGCAGAAGTGGACATCGTCTCATTTGGTGAGTTGCATTGGCAAATGGCTGTAACTGCTTATGACGCTTATGGTAAAGGACGTCACCCTGCGTCGCTCAATTTTGGGGATTGTTTTTCTTACTCTTCAGCTAAACTGGCAAATGAACCACTACTTTGCAAAGGTAGTGATTTTGTTAAGACAGACCTCGAGCTAGTAGGAATTTATCCTTAAAGCTTGCCAATCACTCATTCCACAACCGCCCGTACACCGAACTCTTCGACGACTCTGTCCGGTAAAGCTGGGCGGCTTTGTCTTTGGGGTTGAGTTGTAAAACTTCGTAGAACATGGCACGGGCATCGGTGTACTTTTGCTCGCGGTAGAGTTCTAGACCCTTAGCAAAGTACTCGAGGCTGGCTTCTTTACGCACCTTCAGGTCGTACTCGTCAGTTTCAAAGACCTCGTAAACGGTAATGGGCTTGCGTTTGCCTTTGACCTTGACCTGGTCAAGTTCGCGCATGGCGTAAGCGTTGGGGTCACGTAGACCTTGCATGGTTTGCTCGGTAATCAGCAAACTGGCACCGTATACCTTGGTGAGTCCCTCGACCCTAGACGACAAGTTAACGGCATCCCCGATGACCGTACTATCCATGCGATTTTCGCCACCTACCGTACCCAGCATAGTGGCACCTGTGTGCAGGCCGATGCCAATGCGAATGCGCTCGCGTTTGGGGCGACCTTCGTTGTACTCGCCCAAGCTAGTAAGCATGCCGATGGCAGCGTCTAGCGCGTCATTTGGGTGGGTTGGAAACAGCGCCATGATGGCGTCCCCAATGTATTTATCAATAAAGCCGTGGTACTTACTGATGAACGGTTGCATCTGGCTGAGGTAGCCATTTATAAAGTTAAAGTTTTCTTGCGGCGTCATCTTTTCAGACAAGCTGGTAAAGTCGCGAATGTCTGAAAACAAAATCGTCATCTCTTGAGCGACCTGATCGCCAAGTTGCACATCCGTGATGCTGGTTTTACCAAGGTAGGCTAGAAACTCGTCTGGCACAAAGCGGTCATACGCCCGAATGAGCGTTTGTAGGTCTTTGTTAGCTATTTCTAGTGAAGCCTGTTGGTCGCGCAGCTCACGGGCTTGCACAAAACTGCGCAGTGCCTGCCCGACGGTAATGCGAAGATCAGTGGGCTCCCACGGTTTCACCATGTAACGGTATAAGCGCATTTCATCAACGTCGGTTAGGTCGCTTAGCCGGGCGCTCACGTGGGCGGCTTGTTCGGGCTGGGTGAGCAAGATAGTTAAGGTGTCTGGCAGGGTGTCGTGGAGGCGGCGGATGAGCGCGCGCCCGCTGCTGGCAACCTTGCTGCTCACAATCCCGCTGCTCACAATCCCGCTGCTAGTAGTTACATCTTGCACGAGGCTGGTAGAACTTGCTGAACTCCCCGTACTACTCTCGAGCACGTCATCTACACCGTGGGCATCGCTATCAATAACATCTGCTGAAAGCACCAGCGGGATGTCAATGTTGTGACTGATGAGCGTGTGAATGGTGGTGAGCGCAGCCGCAGCACTAGCTACCGACTGAATCTGATAATCATTACCAAAGTTTGCGCGCAACTGCTCGCAGAGTGCGCGGCGGGTGTCACGGTCGTCATCCACACATAAAATAACGGGTTTGCCAGATATGGGCATATCAGACTGGGTAGGATTCATATCGGTTGCGGTCATGATAGCGGTGCGTAAGCCTCCACGTTTATCCTACTGCCATAAGGTAGGTGCTGTATGAGAATGGCGATAAGGAATGCTTCTTAGACGCGTTGTTAAAATGTGTCAGTATCCATCTGCTGACACTGTTAAAGGCTGATATTGTTAAGGTGTGTTGATAAGTGTGAGCGTTGCCTCGAGCGCCTCATCTAAAACCTGAGGTGCAACCTCAACGACTTTGTTTGCTCGCAAAAAGACGAGTTGAACTCTTGGAGACACGTCTCTGACCTGCTCAATGGCACGTTTATAAAAGGCAAGTTGGGGATAGTACTGTTCTGCACGTACCTCTTGGTCGGTTTTGTAATCCTCGAGATACCACTGCTCATCCGCACAATAAAATCTGTCGATAATCCCCTGCCAGACGGTTGTGCCGAGTGGGAGCGCCATAGCTAGCTCGGGGTAGTCGTGACTGCGGGACGTAAGCCTAGGCAGTGCCTCACCCAACAGGCTGTGGTAATTGCTGAGAAGCTTACCAACGTCTGCCATAAGCTCGTCTTGTTCACTTGGCGTAAACGGAAACATCACTTCCTGAGCGCGCAAATTCGCCATGTGGGTGTCGTTATCTGGCTGCCAGTTTTGCTGGATAGCGTAGTGAACGAGCGTACCTACAGTTCTTCCCGCACCGGGGAGGCGCTCACCTTCGTCGGGGTCATTAAAGGGCAGTTTTTCGTGTTGCTCGCTGCTTTGTTTAAGCCCAGTAGGTGAAAAGACTGGCGGATAGGCATTTAAGACAAACTGGCGGTCAATCCAAGCTGAGGGTTCGCGGACACTGTGAGTGTTAATCGGTGGCACGGGGGGAATCACGCCAGCATCAAAGTTGTGATGATTAAGTACAAAGTCAGGGCGGTTGTAGGGGACAGCACTCGTGCCTAGCTCGAGCGCTTCAAAGGCACTCACCCAGCCACTAGTGCGCCCTTTGGAGCTACTACCTGTCACCACTAGCACGTCACGTGCGCGGGATAGAGCCACGTACAACAGACGAAAACTCTCTTGGTCGTTACGGGCTTTAAGGTGGGCCCTAGCGAGGTTGTAGCTGTCACTGCCCCGTAGTGAGACCCTGCCTTTAGCGATGTTGCCTTTACCTGCCTTAGCAGCATCTAGGTTAAGCGATTCGGTGTTGATGATGACAGGTTCTACCGGATGATAAGTTGCGCGTCCGGCATCAAAAACAGCGAGAACGTCCCACTCGAGCCCTTTAGCGCGGTGGACGGTGAGGAGGGCAATGCCGTCGCCACTTTGGGGCACATCTCCCGCATCCGCTTGACGACTGAGTTGCTCGAGCCGTTCCAACAAAACCTCAATGCTGCTGGGCGGTTGCTGGGCGACCGTAAATAGCAGCGCGTCCACGTTCTCGCGCGCGCGGTCATCCAAAAATTCAATGTAGCGTTTGCCGTCAATAAACGGTTCGCGGATGAGGAATTTGAGGGCGTCTACAGGGTTTGCACGGACTTGTAAACGGATTTGCTCGAGGCGCGTGTAAACCTCTGGAAACATGACCTCGAGCTGGCCCGTAGGGTCATCTGCTTGTAAAAGCTGGTCAACATCAACTAAGTCTAGCGCGGCAAATGGACTCCTAAGCCAAGCTGCCAAACTGGGCAAAGTTGCTTCAATTCCCACTCGTAGCGCGTGGTAAAGGTCACGCACTTCAATGCGTTCAAAATACCCGCGCCCCTGTAACAGCACGTAGGGCAAGCCCTCACGACTCAGCGCATCTTCCATGTGTCGTAAGCCGTCATATGACCGCGCGAGTACCGCCATCTTATTGACCGGATAGTCATGGCTAAGCTCGCGTAGTTGCTTAGCTAGTACCCACGCTTCGTACTTGCGCAGCTCAGCAATGGGAGCTTCACCATGAACCCAGTGTAGTGCAACTTTGCCACGTACCTCAGCTTGTGGACCTGCTGCGCTCACATCTGGCGCTTCTAATTCACTGAACCCCCAACCACGTTCCGCGAAGGCGCTGGTGACGCGGTTAAGCAAGCGCAGGACAACTTGACTGTGACGGCGCGCTTGGTCGAGGCTAGACAGAACCTCACCTTCGGCAAGCGCTTTACGAAACACGCCCACGTCGGCATTACGAAAGCCGTAAATAGACTGCTTGGGGTCGCCGACAACTTCTATGCTGATGTTGGCTGCCTCGAGTGCCCGAAAAAATGCGCCCTGTACCGGATTTACGTCCTGAAATTCATCAACTAAAACGACATGGTAACGCTCTGCTAACCGCGCTAGCGCTGGGCGGCTACGCACCATGATTAACGCCCAGCGTTCAATTTCAGACGGCGGTAAAAGGCGCGCTCCCAAACGCACCCGGTAGCGTTTGTAAACTTGCTCGTAAATCGCTAGAAGGGCAGTATTATCCGCACCATCAGTTGGCTCAAACTGCTCACTGAGTGAGCGCTGCCGAAAGAGTTGCACGAGGCTGGTGTCGGCCGCGTCACTGCCGTCGTTGGTGGGTGTGGCGAGGGCAGCATCCAATATCCGAAAGTCAGGAGCTAAGGCGTGTTCGCCCTGTTGATTATTGGTGGTTGGAGTTGAGGTGTCTTGCGCTAAATACCGCAATGACGCTAGTTCTTCTTCAAAAATAGCTTGTGCTTCCCACTCGCCCAGCACGCTAAAATCTGGATCGAGGCTGAGGTGGGGGGCAACCAGTCTGAGGCAGGCAATCATGAAGCCGTGAATGGTCGTGAGGGTGGCACCATCCAATTCGCGTTTGGCTTCTTGGAAGATGGCTAGAGAGGAGGTGCTCGAGCCTCCAGCAGCATCCATCTCGTCAGCATTATCTTCTTTAACAGATGGTGTTGCTTGAGCTGATGTACTCTCATCTTCTGACTCAACGTGAGAGATTTGATTGATGGCATCATTTTGTAGATAAGGAATACTCAGATATTGCCCCGTTGTAAGAACGTCGCTAACACCCTCACCCACCCGCTGCCGCAATTCATCTGCTGCAACCCGGGTAAAAGTAACACCCGCAATGCGGCGTAAGGGCGTGCCGCTGGCTAAAAGCTCTAAGTAACGCAGCACCAAGCTGGTTGTTTTGCCCGTCCCCGCTGAAGCAACCCGAACCTTCATAGCTGACCTCTCAGCAAGTTAAGTGTTACTGACGGCAACATCATTAGAAGTGGTGTCAGCAAGGGTAGTGTTACTAAGGTCAAGGCCATTAGCGCGTACCTTCCCGGCAAATGTCAAACACAGGGCACTCACGGCAAATAAAGCCCGGTTGCGGTGAGGTGTCGCCGCGTTGAAAACGCATGTAGGACGTGCTTACCTTGTCCGCTTTGTTGAGTATGCGCCGCCACGGGTAGTCGATGGTGTGAGCAGTGAAAGGTTCACCTAAAATGGGCCAGACAACCAGCGTTACACTACTTACACCGCGTTCGGTGAGTAGGTAATTGGCGGTCCACTGCTCGGTCCAGCGGCGGTTAAAGACATCTTCAGCTGCTTTTTGGGCTTGTTTAGCATCATCTGACAGGCTACCTGGCGCCACAAAGTGGGTGAGGGTGACAGCCTCACCTGTACGGCTGGCGGCATCCAGATGAGCTTGCGGTTGACTGCGTTCGGGCAAATAAACGCCGTAACTTAGTGGCATCAAAACCTCTTGCTGGGCGCTGAGCCAGTGGCGGGCAGCGGGGAAGTCGGTTTGCAGAGTCTCGAGCCGCACCTGATTTAGCGTGCCGTACTCACGCAAACGCTTGATAAGTTGCCGCCACCAAACGGTTTGCTGTGAAGGATCATCTTCATCTGTAATGCCCCTGAGCCGTTGCTGTGCCCAAAACCGAAACGCACAGCGGTCGTAGAACGCTAAGCTCTCAATGCTAACCCCGCCTAGGCTAAGTGTGCTTAAATTGGCGTGATACGAATCTGGATTAGCAAGTTCTAAACGGCTTCCTAGCGGCAGGGCAGGAAGAGGTTGTAAGTTACTTGGTGACTCATTGGGTGAGGTATTACTGACGGAGGCGACGAGTAAGTCTGTCTCTGCTGCTAGCGGGCCGCCCTGGTCAGCTTCTGGGTAGGTGATGGTGACAACCTCAGCGCGGCTCACCAGTTCTTGAAAGAGGAGTTGGTCGCGTCCTAAAAAGCGTTTGGGGAGGGCAGTACCAGCATTGGCATCATCCCCAAAAATAGCGGTAAGAGCAACACGTACGTCTTCGCTGATGAAGTAATCCTCTTTTTCACCCACGCTGTAGGCACCTTCGGTTGCATGCATCACGTAAGCTTTTTTGAAGCGTCTACCAGATGCCAAAGTCGCCGTGAGCAAGGCGATGCCGCCGCGTGGCCGCTCAAAGATGAACGTTTCTTGTAAAAGTGCTGCCCACCACGCCCGAAAGGACGCACCTTTGGCAAGAACGCTAGCTTCTTTAGCACGCTCGAGCATGTGGTCTTGCAAACGTTTGTTCGCGTCTACCCCCAGCATGCTCGGCAAACTGCTCGTTAAATCCTGCGCCCAGGCGAGTTCGTCACTGGGAACCTCTAAGCGCGTAAGCCAGCGCTGCCACAAGTCAGCTAAGTCAAGCTCCTCAGCTAAAACTGTGAGGGCTTCACGCCCGGCCACGTTGCGCTCGAGCGCGGCATTCGCCAGTGCGGAAAGCTCAGGAATAGCAAGGAGCCTCGAGGCCGTTGGGTAATCCGGCAGCTCCAGCACGTTGAGCAGCAAATTCCCTAGCGGCGTGTCTGCGAGTGCTTTGGGCGTTTCATCCATAAGCGGGATGCCGTATTCATCTGCTAGTGAGCTAAAGGCTCTGATTTGTCCGGGCGGTAAGATGACGGCTAGCTCGAGCGCATCCACACCTTCAGCTAAATCCCGTTTCAGCGCCCTCAACACCCAGCGCGACTCGTTGATGGGATTGGGCGCAAGGTGATGATGGATGGTATTGGTCTGCGCAGGTGGGCTGAGGCGTTCAACATTAAACGCGTTTGTGTCAACGTTGGGTGGGAGTTCAGGCAGAGATAGCCACAACTCGTGACTTTGGCTCAGGGTCAGGTAAAGCTGCCACTCGAGCGGCCCCAACTCCCTAAACCCATCCACAATAATGACATCTACCTCGGGTTCAACCTTGCCGCTGGTTGCTAGATCAAGCGCTTCACTGCGAAAGTCGTCGTAGTCCCAGCGTTCACCCTTAACTTGTTCGTACTGCTTAAACACGCGGCACAGACGGGCCATTTCGCTACTGTCGTCACGACCTAGACCAAGAGCGGTGGCGAGGCTATCTGCTGTGTGACCGTAGCGTTTGGCTTCGGCGATGGCGCGGCTGAACAAGCGGGCTTCACCAGGGGAAGGGAGGGCGTCCTCGAGCAGTTTAAGTGCTTCACCCACATAGGCAATGCGGCCAGTTCCAACTAAGAGTGGTTTGAGGGCTTGGGCAGCTGCTAGCAAACGATAGTAAACCTGTTGCGAAGAAAGGAACTCGAGCCCCAACAGCGCACCCTCGGTAGTTGCTCGCCGGTAGATGTAATTGCGTTGACTCGGTAAGCCCACCCACCAGACGCGCTGACCCTCTTTTAGGGCGCGCCCAGCAACTTGTAAAAGCCGCGCAGTTTTGCCCGCAGCAGGCGGGCCAATGACGATATTCACGTGCCTTTATTCTAGCATTTTTGCCCTTCTGGAGGCAACTTTTAGATTTTTAAATACTGGATCACAAGATTCAAACTAGCCTTAGATGATGGCCTCAAACCTATATCAAAAATGATCAAAAGAGCTTCTTGTTTACAAACAGTCAACATCAAAGGATGGCAGGATGCTCGAGGTTTAAAGAGTCTCGAGGTTCATCTCGGCTAAGGTAAATTGTCAAGCTTGAAAATGAATACGAGAACACACTTTCATTGACAGTTTAGTGACATACACCTCGCCAAAATCTCAGTACGATAATTATTTAGTGGAGCAGCTCGTTTTAATTGGCGTATCACATAGACGGGGAGGTGCGGCCGCGCTCGAGGCGTGGCGCGCACACTTTGAAGCTATGCTGACCCAAGACATGCCAGCCAAGGTTGCCCCTACTGAGGTAAATCAACCTGTCGAGGTTGGTGTGGGTGTACCTACATTCCCCAATAATGAGGCGTTGCTGGCATCAACGGCAGTGCTATCGCAGATGGTTACGTCCCACACGCCGCGCTTGTGCACACCGCAACTCAACACACATCAACCTCACGATTTACAGTTTGTAATTCAACCTTGGCATGCATTGGGTTTTGTGGAGTGCTTGCCGATTATTACTTGCAACCGTTTTGATGTGTTAGCGGTACTGCCAGAGAATATGAGTGTGGAGACTGCCAAAATGAGGCTCACACCGCCGGGGCAGACGGTGAAACCTTATGCTTACCGGGGAGACGGCGCGCTCGAGCAACTCATTCGTATCACCGCCTCACTGGATTCCCTAAATCCTGGTGAAGACCAGATCACTGCCCAAATAAAAGAGGCGTATCAAGCTGCCCAAGCTCGGGGCAGTATTGGCAACATCTTGTCGTTTGCCGTTCACACGGCGCTGCGGGTGGCCAAACGGGTGCGGCGCGAGGTTTTACTGGCACCCTTAAACACATCGCTGTTTAGTTTAGCCATGCCACTTATCGCCAGAGAACTGCCCACCGCTGGGCGCGTGGTTGTGTTGGGTGCTGGGGAGATGGGCACGTTAGCTGCCAAAACGCTTGCGAGTCAGCGCGATATTCAGCTCACCTTGGTCAACCGCACGCTGGCCAGTGCAGATGTGCTGGCAGACACTATTTGCAAGTACGCCGTGGCAAAAGCACATCCAATTCAAGTAGAAACAATGTCGCTCGAGGCTTTCCTTGCTACACCCCAAGATGCCGATGCACTGGTCAGTGCCACACCTGTCCCCGGTATAGTAGATGACGCACTAGTCAACGCAATGCCTAATTTGCGCGTTCTGGTCGACTTGGGCATTCCCCGCAACCTCACACATGAGGTAACGCGCTGGGCAAGCCAGCAAGGACGCACTGTACTGGATGTAGATACCTTGCAACAAGCGGGTCAAGCCCGCCGTGCCAAGCTACTAGCGCGCTTAGCTGAAGCTGAGGCTATTGTCATTAGTGAGGTAGATGCCGCCGTAGATGCGTGGGCAGAACGCCAACTAAGCCCTAGCATCGTACGTTTGCGGCAAACGTATATGGATACTATTGGCGAGTTATTACCCGAAGACAAAGCCAGCGACCTGGCACACAAGTTTGCACACATTCCTATCAAGGGTCTGCGGGCTGTCGCCAGAGTTCATGGGCTAGATGTTGCCAAGACGTTTTTAGATGAGGTTGATTTACTGTGAGTGATAATCTATCAACTCGCTGTAAATTAGATTAAGACATCATCTGAATGAAGGTAGAAAGTAATTAGAGACATTACTAGCTGAGCGGCGGACGACAAAAACATCAACTCAACATATTTGCTAAATAGAGTATGGACGATAAGAGCATTATGACGAAGACATCTTTTAAGACACCTCAAAAAATACTGCGCATTGCCACGCGCACGAGCGACTTAGCTTTGTGGCAAGCGCGTTGGCTGGCAGCTCAGCTTCACAAGCACGATATTGCTACCGACCTTGTCCATGTTGAAACTCAAGGCGATGTAAGCCGCTTGCCTTTTAAGGACATGCAAGGGCAAGGTTTTTTTACCAAAGCCGTGCAAGATGTCGTTTTAGCTGGTGAGGCAGATGTGGCAGTGCACTCGCACAAAGACTTGCCAAGTGCGCCCCATCCTGAATTAGAACTTGCTGCACTTAGTGAACGGGCAGACGCACGTGATGTGCTGCTGGTAAGTCCTGATGCATGGGAAAATGTGTCTTCTACCAACTCTGCGTTACCACTGCGAGCAGGAGCAAAAGTTGGCACCAGCGCGGTGCGCCGGCAGCGGCAACTTGAAAGCCTCAGACCAGATTTGGTGGTGGCAGAATTGCGCGGTAACGTGCCAACTCGCATTGAGAAATTGCGGGCAAGGGATTACGACGCGATTGTGTTGGCGGCAGCGGGTGTGGCGCGCTTGGAGCTAGACCTCCGCGACCTCCGCACATACTACCTCGAGCCTCACGTCATGATTCCCGCGCCAGCTCAAGGCGTGCTGGCCTTTGAGTGCCGCCGCGATGCCTACGAGGTTGCCTCACTTCTAACTGAAGTTCACGACAAAATCTCACACCGCTGTGTAGCTGCTGAACGCGGCCTTATGGCGATGCTCCAAGGTGGTTGCCAGCTTGCCTTAGGTGCACATGCAACTTGGGACGGTACCGACCTCACCATGCATTGTTGGTACGAAGGGGACTACCAGACCGTGCAACACCGTTCGCCCGAAGGTGCTGCATTTTTAGCGTATGAAGCGCTTGGTAGACCTGCACCTGCCCAGTAACCTGATGCAATGCATGTTCTCCTGACCCATTCTGAGGGTAAGTTAGAAACTCTAGCACCTAGGTTGCGCGCCTTGGGGTTTCGAGTAAGCCACTACCCCGCCATCACCACAACCTCACTTGTTAACGATCAAGTACGTAAGCAAGCTGAACATCTTCTTGGGTGTGACTGGCTTGCTTTTACTAGCCGCAGTGCGGTGGCTGCGTGGCAAGCGTTAGAGCTTCCATTAAATGTCAACTTAGCTGCTGTTGGTGACAAGACAGCTCGAGCCCTAGAAGCAGCCGGTGGACGTGTCAATCTCATCTCAACTCAAGGCAATGCAGACGATTTGGCAATGCAGTTAATAACATCTGTACCAGCTTGCAAGGTTGGACTGCCGCAAGGGAGTCGTGCGCTGGGTGTGCTTGAAAACCGTCTGCAAGCGGCTGGCTTTGAGGTTGAGGTTGCGACGATTTACCGTACTGACACTCGTCCCGAGTTAGTGCCATCTCAACTAAGTGAGGTTGATGCCGTGGTGCTGGCGAGTCCGTCAGCAGTTGAGGTGCTTCCTGAAAATGTGCCAAGGAATATTTGTTTGATTGCGTTGGGACCGAGTACGGGGAGAGCGTTGGAGGCTCGAGGCTTAGCTTATATGCAAGCAGAAAAAGCCTCGAGCGATGCCATCATCAAAATATTAGAAGCTTGCCGAGTTGCCTAGCACGTAAGCATCAACTGTCAAGCTTTAACCCCACCGCTCAACTGCAACGACACACAAGAAACTAATGATGACGATATCAAAATCACTATGAATACCTTTCTCTAGACTTGCTCAAAAATTTCGCCATCAACATGTTTAAAGGTTGGTTTTCTTGTTAGTAAAGGCAGCAATTCTGTACCAATTCGCTTCACTACGTGCGACTTTTTGTACACATCAAAGGCATGTCGGTCTTCGAATTCGCCATACACTACATATGTGTGAGCATCGTTTGGGATGCGGTACCACGCATAGTGGTGACAACCATCTTGTTCTTTAGCCTCTTGCACGATGGACGCAAGGTTGGTTTCAAACTGGGTTTGCTGAGTTGGCTTTACGGTTACGGTGACATGAATAAAAACCATTGAAACTCCTTGAAATTACACAGGCTACCTGAATAAATACTAAGGTAGCCTGTGTATAATTGTCAAGATGTCACAGAACCAAAAAAAGCGACAGCAAAGTTTTGGAAGGTTATTTCAGCGTGTAAGTCGTGCTCACAACGGACACATGCTCGAGCAGCTTGCCAAGTTTGGACACAAAGATTTGACCCATTTTCATACTGCACTTATCACTAATTTAGATAGAGAAGGCAATCGTATAAGTGAGTTAGCAGAACGTGCTGGCATGAGCAATCAATCGATGGGACAGCTGGTGAGCGAGCTCGAGCAACGTGGCTATATCCAACGCAAGCGCGACCCTCAAGATGGCCGGGCGTTTTTAATTCATTTTAGTGAGCAGGGTTTGCAACTTTTGCAAGACGCTAATCAAGCCAAAGCACAGGTTGAGGCAGATTATGCAACCAGCATAGGTGATGCAGGCCTGCTCGAGCTAAGACGGTTACTCGAGGCCCTGTTGGAGGCATCATAAATACAGGGCTTGACTCTATTGCAACCATAGACTTGCATACTTGAATGTAGCTACATTTGAGGAGATAAACTATGGTTATTGAGTTAGTTCGATTTAAGCTCGTTGAAGATACACTTGTAAATGAGTTCACGCTGGCTTGGCAAGACACTATGCCTGTTGTCGCTGAGATGTCAGGCTTTATTAAGCGCGAGCTTATGCATAACGAAGAAACTGATGAATGGGTTGACCTTGTTCACTGGGAGTCGATGAAAGAGGCTAAAGATGCTGCCGCTCAAATTTCAAGTATTCCTGCGTTTGCCCCTTTTGGTCAGATGATTGATACGACAACTATGGTGATGTCACACTTGCAGCAACAGGCAGCAAGTACCTAGCGTGGAGCGGTGAAGCAATATCTCAAAATTGGTGAGTTTGCCAAATTAGGTCACGTGTCCGTGCAGACGTTACGGCACTATGCAAAATTGAACTTGCTCGAGCCAAGCCACATAGATGACGACACGGGCTACCGCTTTTACAAGCTCGAGCAAATCAAGCACTTACACCAGATTATGGTGCTTAAAGATTTGGGATTAACCCTTGAGCAAATCACCAAACTCCTGCTAGATGGCGTAACAGAAGCAGATATCCAGGCTATGTTGCGCCTGCAAGAAGTGCAACTCGAGCGCTCAGTCAGTGAGGCGCAACAGCAACTGCTGCGGGTCAAAGCGCGTTTAACGTTAATGAGACAAAAGCAAGCGTTTCGCGATGATGTCGTACTTAAACAAATTGACGCACACTACGTTGTTGCTTGGCGGCAACGTGTTGACCATGTTGATACTATAGAGCAGCATTTTACAGTGCTTGACAACTTTCTTGAAGATCATCACATGAAGCCTACGGGTCCGTGTTTTGCACTTTTTCACGACGACAGAAGCAAGCAGACAAACCTCGAGGTAGAGCTGATGACGCCTATCAGCCATACACTACCTGAAGCAGATGGCATTCGTTCATTTAAGCTAGCGGCGTTGCCACTTGCTGCGTGTCTTATTCATCAGGGAAGTTACCAAAGCTTAGCTGCCAGCTACGCGCGGCTCAGAAACTGGTTAGCGCGTAATCACCTTCAGCAAGTTGGTGCGGCCCGCGAGGTGTATTTGCGCTTTGCCGATGTTGCCACGCTTTATCCGGACGTTTATCTGGCCCAAAAAACAGATGACTTTGTGACCGAATTGCAACTTCCTGTGCAAAGCACCGTGCTAAATGTGCAGGCTACACCCGTTCAAGCTTAAACCACTCTAAAGCAAGCTTTCTGAGCAGCTAATCGCGCACAAACCGCACACTCTGAATGTGTCCGTCTCGCACTTCATAAATGGACACATACTCTGTTTCTTGCCCGTTATAACTCACGGTTTCATGGTTGATAACGTAACTATCCTTAACAATTTGCTGGTGAATGACAACCTCGACAGCACCTTCTGCAAACATCTCTGCAAAAAGCATATTGAGATGGTCTTTGCCCTTGCCCAGCAAGGTATCTGGGTAGGTAAAAATGCTCACGTCCTCAGCGTAGGTTGCTAGAAAATCATCGAGTTGATGCTGGTTGTAGGCGTGCATGCGTTTGTTGACAACATCAAGCGGGGTCATGGTACTCCTTGATATACGATTAGGCTGATGCATCGTTCAAGAACTGATGTACCGATGATATAACAACAGAGCCC
>JBCCBI010000035.1:0-20545 GCA_039034155.1 Deinococcota bacterium
ACGGGCCGGATGTCTTGTGATACTCGACCGACATGCCGTGATGCGCCGAGGTGTGGGAAAAACTGAGCGCAAGGGCGGTCTGGTCATACTGCCATTCATTGACCGGTATACCGGCGTCGCGGCGTAATACGGACTGGCGTCCATCCGCTGCGATGACGACCGTGGCAGCCAACACGGCATTGCTGTCCAGTGACAGTTCCACTTTATTCGCGCGATGCTGGCAGCCGGTAACGGATGCATCGATGAGCGTGACCTCAGCGGCCTGTGCCGCGTGCGCCAGTTCATGCACCAAAGTTTTAAGGTTCTGTAGTGCTGGCTGGTCCGCTTTAAGCACAATCTTGTTACTCATCGGCGAGAAATAGCCTTGTGCATCTTTAATTTGCTTGAACTCAACGGCAATGCCTCGAGCTTTTGCAACACTCATCAACGCATCCGTAATCGGGCGAATGTTTGCAGCTTGCGCTGTAAGTATTTGTGGTGCAGGCAAGCTAGGAAGTGACTCACCATCGGTTTGTGATATGTCAAATACAGATGCACCGCGAAACCCAAAGACTTCTGTTTCACTGTCATTATTTTTTCTTATAAGAGGCGCAGTGATGCGTAAGCCTTTTTCACCTTTACGCACTTGTCTACCGACCTCGAGCCATTTTTTGTATCCAGCAACAACAGTTGCTTCAGGACATTGGCACCAAATTAGCCAAATGTTTCTGAAGGTGTAGTCAGTCATGAATGATTTGCGGAATTTAAGGGCTGCTTTGAAGTCATCACTGTTAGTGAGGCGTTGTACGTTTTCGGCAAGAACTTCAGCAGCCTTGTTAGTGCGTTTGGTGGGTGGCATTATGCCACCCCTTCCTGTTGACGTTTAAGGCTTGCTGCTTGTAGCTTTTCAGCAAAGTGTTGACGGATTTGTTTAAAAGTAAGTGTTTGCCCTGTTGGCTTGCTATTTGCACGCTTGAAACCTTTAAAGGTGAAATAGCAGGCGTCTGTGTCATCGTTGACGCGGTAATTGTATTTGATGCCAAGCAAGTTAAAGCGTTGTTTAAGCACTTGCGCTTCAGAGTAAGAAACCCAGCGGTTGAACTGATTTTCAATGAGTTGCTCGAGTCCAGCTAGGTGGCGATAGCATTCTGGTCCAAGATAGCCAATACCTTCGATATGCTTAGGCTCGTTCTTGAGCGTTTTGCCACACTTTGCGCAGACTTTAATATTTGTGCTAGTATTCATGCGGTTACCAAACCTTTCATAGATTTGAATCAGCGCCTTGGCAGAGGCGTTGTTTCATTTATGGCTACATTGTACACAAAAATGGAACACATTGTCAACTATAGTTGACAGATGGTTCTGTATTACTTATCATTGGGTATGGCTGTAACTGTAGATAGTTTTCGACAGCTTATTGCAACTCAACTTGAGGTGACACAGAAGAGCAAATCTCGGTTTGCTGAGGAAGTGGGTATCTCGAGACAGATGCTTTATGATTTTCTTTCAGGAAAAAAAGATATCAGCAGTGGTTCACTGCTAAAACTTTGTGAAGTTTTGAGTATTCAAGTGCTACTCAAGCCACCAGCTAATACCAAGTCGGATACTGTCAAAAATATCCGACAAATATCCGACTCTTTGGATAACCATGACTAAAACTGCGTCAAATACACCAAAGCGTCACCGCGTCTTTGGCGTCATGAACACGATTGACAACGCTCTGTATAAGGATGGTAAATAAGGGTCGCACAATTCACACGCGAGGGGTCGTTGGTTCAAATCCAATACCGCCCACCAACTAAAACAACGTCATAGACGTAATAACTCGAACTGTCTTTTGGGCTGTTCGAGCTTTGTTTTGGCGGGTGGCACCTATTGAACTCTCATGAAAGCCACAGTTAGCCCACTAAGACAGTCTGAATAACACGGTTGTTTCGTACACTTCGCTCTATTTGGGTGCTTGGCTCGAGCTAATATTGGATCATTGAAGAATGCTGCATAGATTGGAAACCTTCAAAGGTACGCATTCGTATAGCAAAATTTAACAATTTATCTCGAGGTTGGTGCACTGCCCGTGACCTTGATCGGTATGAGTGTAGGATCCCTGAACGATCTATCTCCTGTCAGGCGCTTCATGGTCAGTGCTAAGTAGAGAAATCAATATGAAGACACATGAGACAAGGTACACAACTTCACTAGAAGAACAGGGCATTGCGCTGCTCTCTACTATCGAGTTGAGAGACGATCTTCTTCGTTTGCAGTATACAGCCGTCACTAAGCCGTTGCTTGCCCTGTTACAGGAGGTGAGTGACAAGATGGAGCTAGTTATCTGCTTTCAGTCTTGGTCTGGGCAGTATCCAGCAGCAACCGCGATGCTTATTGCCCAAATCGGCACGGATCAGGCGCTGACTATTTACTTTGCTCCAACACTACTTCGTCTACGACGTCTTCTTCCCCCAAACCATCCCTGCATTACACCGTCTGAGGACGTCCTTGTAATGGGTTATCCACAGTTTCCACCACAGCTTCAGCGTTGGGCACGCGAGTACGTAGCTGTCAGTAAAGCCCTCGGTCTGTCTGCGCCGGCTTGCCCGAAACCTCCTTATGTATCTCCAGCACCCTGGCGCCCTTCCGATACTGTCCTAGGAGCAAAAGCCCGACTCATCGCACAAGGCTACTTTTTTGGAGATATGTCTGAACAGATCTCCCCACAGTTCGTTGATGCATTGCGGCGGTTTCAATTCGACTCATGTTTAGATATAACCGGTGAACTCGATGCAGATACAGTCGAATGTCTTAATGACTATGTTCCCTAATGTTCGGTTGCTATTACAGGTGCGTTTTTCCTTGCTGTCGTAATACATAGCGCTCGTAGCGAAGCTCGAGCGTACTATCATCCTGCCGAACGATGTTCGCAATACCTGGCCGTCCTGAGCCTAATGCAAGAAAGCTGGTGACGTCGGCATCAGTATCATGCGATAGCAGTACGAGGGGTATGGTACGTGCTTTAGGTTCAAACGCCATGCGCAACTCAACGCCCCAAGCACGGGGTAAAAGATCAGCGCGAATGGTGTTTGACCAGCTTGCATACGATCCAGCACTTCGTTCGACGAGCTGTTGTCGTTGGACAAACGGCATGGCATCTGGCGTTTGTCCAAGTAGGGATGCTAGTGCCACAAGTGACAACTGTGCAAGTGGATAGCCGTGTGCGTTGGCGAGGATCACAACGCCGACGTCAACATCAGGCGCGACCATCACGTAGGACGTACCGCCCATCACGCCACCCCCATACCCCCACACATCGTGACCAAAAAGGGCTCGAGGATGGAGCTGAAGGCCTGCACCGTTGAAACGGGTGGCGTCTGACCAAAGAGGCATTGTGTCAAAAGGCGTGGCAGGATCAATCTTGACATCAGGCTGTGCCATTGCCCCGATGAGATCAGCACTAACCAGTGATTGTCCGTCAGGCAGTGTTCCTTTACCTAAGAGTAGGTTGGCGAGTGCCGTCATATCGTCAGCTGTACTGACAAGGCCGCCAGCAGCGGGCATAGCACCATAGAGGTTGGAGCCAGGCATCAGCGTGCCGTCATCACGTGCCATGTACGGCTGGACACGGTCATCATCTGAGGTGACAACCGCTTGTGAGAAGGTGCTGCGGGTCATGCCAAGTGGCTCGAGCAGCCGTGCTGTAAGCGCCTGTGTATAAGGACGACCGTCCAAAGATTCTATGAGGCGACCAAGTAAAATATAGCCTTCATTTGAGTACTGCCAGCGCTCACCCGGTTCAGCCGTACGCCAAGCATCCGCGCCGTGCATAAACGTTGCTAAATCTTCATATCCGCCTATGGGGAAGCCGTCCATAAACCAATGTGATGACATCTTCGTTTCAGACCAACCAAGGGCAGGTAGTCCTGAGCTGTGTGCGAGCACATGCCGAATGGTTGCGTCACCCAACGCATGAGCTTCTAGGGGCAGGTAGTGCGTTAACGTGTGATCAAGCTCGAGCGCACCTTCTTGCACAAGTTGCATGATGGCAAGCGCTGTAAACACCTTGGTAACAGAGCCGAGGCCGTAGCGGGTATGTCCTGTTGGTGGCTGCCGCGTTGTGAGGTCGCGAAAGCCAAAATGCCGTTGGGCAACCTCGTCACCTCGAATGAGCACCAGGCTCAATCCGGGCATGCGGGTGGCAATCATCTGCTTTTGTATGAACTGCTCGAGGTAGCGTTCAATCATTGAAATGGCCGTTCATGTTGAGGATGCGGAGTCTCGTTCAAGTTTTAATCATCAGCTCAAAACACCACAGGTGGTAAATGACCATCACCTTGCAGTAAGCTGTCGCGCCGCAAACTTGCGCCACCTTCTTGAATCTCTTGCACGCTTTGTACACCCACTAAGCTCATAGCGCGTTCAAAGTCACTTTTTAGAATCTCAAACGCTTTGCTGAGGCCAGCGTAACCACCCGCGCCGATACCGGCTGCTGTGACCCGTCCTATGCCTACAGCGTTAAGTCCGTAAGATAAGGCAATTAAAATGTCTGTGCCGTTGCGAATGCCCCCATCCATCATAAAATCTAGGCTCGAGTCTTTGAGTTTGGGCATTTCTTCTTTAACCATGTGGAGTGTCGGGGGCACTCGGTCTTGTTGCCGCCCACCGTGATTGGACCAAATTATGCCGGAAGCACCTAGGTCTTCAGCTTTGCGAGCATCTTCAGCGCAGTGCACGCCTTTGATAATGAGCGGCCTTTCGCCCCAAGCCTCTTTAACCCAGCTGAGGTCGTCCCATGTAACTGCTGAGGCAGCAAGTTGCTGGCCAATATCTGTGTAGGGCATAGAATTGCCGTCTTCATCAACAACATTGACAAATTCAATCAGACCGCCATCACGAAAGTGATCCATAAGCCAAGGTAGACGCGGTAGCATTTGCGGTGCCAAGGATAGTTTGCGTAACGCAAGACTGAGGCTTTCTTTGAAACTCAAGCCATCAAACGAGGCAACGGCTTGCATGGGTTTCATTTTGGCGTGCAAGCCGCGCAATCCTGACACGCCTGTGTCAATTGTCAGAATTAACGCCCCAAATCCTGCTTGTTTAGCGCGTTCAATGCCTCTTAGGGCAGTTTCCCGCCCACCACAAAGATAAAGTTGAAACCAACAGGTGCCACTCGAGGCAGCCGCAACATCCTCGAGCCGCGTGCCTGACAAGGTGGACTGCGCCATCACGGTGCCGTACTCGCCAGCAACTTTGGCAGCAACGGCATCTGCCAGGGGGTAGAGGGTGCGCAAACTGCCCACGGGGGCAATAAACCAGGGTACATCTAGGCTGTGACCCACGGTGCTCGTACTTAAATCCAAGTCTGCAAACTTTTGGGCACCTTTGGCAGTGGTTAAAGACTGTTGAAACGCACGGACATTGGCGCGCAAGGTGGATTCATGGTCAGCGCCGCCCCGAAAATACTCCAGAACAATAGCTGGTACACGGCGTTCAGCAAGGTGCCAAAGGTCATCGGTCGTGAGAGCGTCGGCAATGTTGGTGACTCGAGTCATTCATTCTCCCTAGTTTATTGGTAGGAACTGATTAGCAATAGCTAATTAAAAGGTGACTTCAACTAATTAAAAGGTGGCTTCAGGGGCTGCGTTGTTTGATATATCATTATTTTGACATAAAGCAACACTTGAGCGCACGCAAGCTCTTGGAATGAGAGGAAACTACCTCTGAATTGGACTGAGATAATCTCATTTTTCTTGACTGAGATAGTCAACATCAAGACGATAAACGCCTAGTCAATAAATCTCGAGGTTCGCTGATACTACCGCAATTTTCATTGTCCTCAACACAATAGTTGCTGCTCTCGAGTCTTGCTGCAGAAACGCCTGCTTGACCACTGGTTGATTCTCTGACATTGACTCTGATGCTTACTTGATAGTGAGTTAAGGTAACGAGCTGTTTGCAGGTTGACAAATCATAGCAACGAAGCTCGGTTTCAGGTAATCTAGGCTAATGGTGGACAAAATAATGGTTGATGTTCGTAGCATGTGCAGAGTACCTTGCGTAATGCCTGAAAGTCATCGATGAGCAAGCCGGATAAAGCGCAAGCAACAAGTTTATTTGAATCAGAGGCTGAGGCAAAATCTCAGGACGCTTCTGGTGAAACGTTAAACACAGACACCCGTCACCGCATCGTCGTCATTGACGGGCACGCGCTAGCCTTTCGCAGTTACTACGCCATCCGCGAGCTTACCAACAGCAAAGGTGAATCAACTAATGCGGTTTACGGCTTTTTGCGTGCCTTACTGCGTATATTGTCTGAGGAGGGTGAGCGGGACGCTACTGTGGTCACGTTTGACGCGTCCGAGCGAACCTTTCGCCACGAACAGTACAAAGACTACAAAGCCGGACGCGCACCCATGCCAGACGATTTACCGGGGCAGATTGATACCATCAAAAATATTGTCACCCTACTTGGCTTGTATCAGATTGAACAAGAAGGCTTAGAGGCAGATGACCTGTTTGGCACCATCGCCACCAAAGCTGCCGCCCTCGGCTATAACGTGGAGATTGTTACCAGTGACCGCGACGCGTATCAGCTTGTGTCTGAGCACATTTGTGTGCGCGGCCTCGACAAACGTGACCGTTTTGGGCCAGAAGATGTGTTTGAGAAATATGGTGTACGCGTAGATCAATGGATTGACTACCGGGCGCTCATTGGTGATCCATCAGACAATATTCCGGGTGCCAAGGGCATCGGCCCGGTCACAGCTAAAAAGTTATTACAGACCTATGACACGCTTGATACTATCTTGGACGACCTTGATAATGTGAAACCGCCCAAAGTTGCCGACAAAGTGCGGGCCAGCTTAGAAGATGTCAAGTTTTCCAAACATCTCTCTAAAATTTTGGTGGATGTTGACATCCATATGGATATTGCGGGCTGGGCGGACCGGCAAATGGATGATGCAGGTTTAACTGAGGTGCTCAGTCAGCTCGAGTTCAACAGTATGATGCGCGAACTTGGCTTATCCAAGCACAATGCCTACGAAACTGTGAGCTGGCAAAACGCTTTTTTCGGTACGGTTGGCTATGTGCTTTCGAGTGATAATCCGATGACAGCAGACCTTGTGGAGTTGTCTGTTGCCAATGCTGGGACGGTTGCTACAACGACAAATAAAGATGAGATGCTCGAGTATCTTGCTGCCGCAGACACCATCGACGCATGTGACGCCAAGCGCTTGTGTGTTTGGGCTGCCTGCCAAGGTTTGAAGTGCACACCTGGTAATGACCCCTTACTGATGAACTACGTCCTCGACACCAACGCACCGCCAATTAACGTGCTCGCCAACCGCGAAGGGGCAGGGGAGTGGGGCGACAAAGCTGCAACTCGCGCGAGCGTTACCGCTGAACTGCTTAAAACCCTGCCAGATAAAGTTAAAGATCAACAACAAGAGCTTTATGAAACGCTCGAGCAACCCATGGCAACCGTCCTCGTAGATATGGAACACATGGGCATCAGTCTAGATGTGCCGTTTTTAGAAGAACAGTTGGCGAGCCTCGAGGCTAACTTAGGCCGCCTCGAGAACGAGGTGCGCACCGTTGCCGAAGATGACAGCCTCAACGTCAACTCACGTGACCAAGTTGCCAAGTTGCTTTACGATAAGCTGGGACTTAAAACGGGTAAAAAGACCTCAACAGGTAAGCGTTCAACGGCAGTGAGTGCGCTCGAGCCACTGCGTGACCAACATGAGGTTGTGGGGACGATTCTCGAGTACCGCGAGCTAGCTAAGCTTAAAAGTACGTATCTCGAGCCACTGCCTAAACTAATCAATCCCACCACTGGGCGGCTTCACACAACCTTTAACCAGACAGTAGTCGCCACCGGGCGGCTTTCGAGCACCAACCCCAACTTGCAAAATATTCCTATTCGCACTGACATTGGGCGGCAGATTCGCAAGGGCTTTGTGGCTGCTAGCGGTCACACGCTCCTTGTAGCCGATTATTCGCAGATTGAGCTGCGTATCTTAGCGCACGTGGCCAAAGAACCAGCCTTAATTGAGGCGTTTAACGCTGGTGAAGACATTCACCGCCGCACTGCTGCCGAGGTTTACGGCACGTCCCCAGAGGACGTTGACGCCACCATGCGGCGCATTGCCAAGATTATCAACTTTGGCGTCATTTACGGCATGTCAGCCCACCGACTCGCCAAAGAACTCGAAATTCCCTACGACGATGCTGATGCGTTCATTAGCACCTACTTTGCGCGCTACCCTAGCCTGCGGGGTTACATTGACACCACGCTGGATTATGCCCGCAGACACGGTTATGTTGAGACTCTCCTAGGGCGTCGCCGCAGCATTCCCGACATCAACGCCAAAAACCGCAATAAGCGTGAATACGCTGAGCGCACCGCCTACAACATGCCTATTCAAGGAACCGCCGCTGACATTATGAAGCTGGCGATGATTGCTATGCATCCTAAATTAGCTGAGGTTGATGCAAAATTGCTTTTACAAGTTCACGATGAAATTATTGTAGAAGCCCCAAATGATGCCGCTAACGACGCCAAAGAGATCATCGAAACAACCATGCGGGAAGCGTATGCTCTAGATGTACCGCTGGTTGCTGAGGTTGGGGTAGGGGAGAACTGGCTGGTGGCGAAGTAGTATGCTGAAAGAATATGCAATTTAGATTAGTAGTTCATCAAGTCTGTAGATAATCCTAGGTATTTTCCTAAATCACCGTCATATTCAAACAAAATATCGCTTTCATCGCGCCAAGCATCAATAAGTTCAACATCTAAGCGCTCAACGTCGTAAAACCTACCAGTTCCGTACATGAGCAGTGAGTTGTTAGGCATGTTGAGAATGCGGTATGCAGGAGCTTTTAGAAGTTTTTTGCGTCCAAATAATTGAATCAATTCTGGACCAAATAACATGGTTCTAGAATAATACGACCAAGGACTATGCATTAAGCGCGTTTGCTTAACTCTACTCATGACACTTGTGTGTTTGCGATATGGGTCAGGATATATAGCAGAGACATTCTCAAACGAGAAGGCATCGTAGATAAAACCATAATGTGGCTGGAAGGCCTCAACAATTTTTTTGAATATATGGAACTCTGTAGGCCTTACTTGCCTTTCATTACCCAAAATCAGCATACAAGAAAAAAAGTTTTCCAATGAAAAAAATAAATTGCTTCTTCTGACACTAAAAGATGCACGATGATGCCATCTATCTTCTGCAATAGCTTGAAATCTTACCTCAAAATAAAATCCTGTCGCAGCATTATATTCTTCCCAGACGTGCCAATCGTGATATTTTTCGATGTAAGCGCTATCCTGTAATATGTCCTCTTTTGACTGGTATTTCGGAAAAGATGATGAAGATGGTGATATCCACTGCCAACCGTCATCGATATGAGTTTCAATAAAATCTAAAAAAATCTCCAAGCGCTTTGTAATACCTACACGAGGAAGAAACAGTAAAAGTACATTTCCATGGTTGTTAATGTAACGATATTGACCGTCAGTTGTTCTAGTCATTTGTCTTCACTTAAAAAGAATATAACGTTAGTAGTGGCAAGATGGGTAAAGGTTGTCGGAGTTTAGACTATGACATTCATAGCTTGTGGAGCCGCGCAACTTCCGCGTTTGATGAGTGTTCCGGGAAAGCGCACTTGTTCAGCAGGGCGGTCAGGTGTCTCGATTTCACGTACTATCATTTCAGCGGCGGCAATGCTCATGTCTTCAACTGGTTGGGCAATAACATCAATGGCTGGAGCTACCATGTGTGTCCACGGGTAGTTGTCAAAACTTAGTAGAGAGATATCTTGGGGTAGCTCGAGTCCACGTTCTCGCAACGCTTGAAACGCACCACTTGCCAAATTCCCAGTGGTAGCAAACAGTGCCGTTGGCGGTTCTGGTAAGTTCATCAGCTCGTGGGTAATGCGGTAAGCCTCAGCAGAGGTCGGGTGGATGATGCGCTCGTAAGCCTCAGAAACAGCTAGTCCTAAGTCTGCCATGAGTTCAGGAAATGCTTTGGTGCGTTCATCTGGCAAAATTGTCTCGTGATAGCTGCCAAGGGTGGCAATGCGCTTATGTCCAAGGCTGTGCAAGTACTCGAGCCCCAGTTTCATACAGCGGGTGTTATCAAGCATCACGTGACTAAACGGGCTTTCAGGCATCAAAAAATCAACCTCAACAACAGCTGTGTCGTTAGCTTTCATGCGTTGAACATACTTAAGGTTGGGTTTGCCATAGCCCGAACGAAGAATAAGCCCAGCAATGCGGTTGCGCTGAAACGTTTTAAGTTGCTCAAGTTCATTACGGGTGTCGTATTCGTTGTCAGCAACAAGAAGAGTATAGCCTTGGGCGCGCAAGGTACGGCTAATCACCCGAATTAGCGAGGCAAAAAACGGCTCGTCAATGTTGCCAACAATAAGCCCAATAGTTTTACTATGCCCACTTCTGAGTGCTGCCGCGCGTTGGTCGGGTTCATAAGCTAATTGTGCAATGGCGCGCTTAACCCGCTTGAGGGTGGCTGGTGCAAGCAGTTCAGGGTTGTTGATAGCACGTTTTGCCGTTGTGGGTGAAACCCCTGCTCGGCGTGCTACATCGGTGATATTCGCCACGTCAGCACTATAACAAATGACCTAAATAAGTGATCCCAAGGTATATAGATGTATAAAAATACTGGTCACGTGTCCATAAACAAAAAATACTTCCTAGACTTGGATTCTCGAGTAGGGTCTTGACTTTTTTTGAACTGAAGTGTAGGGTAACTTTGCGTATCACGCTAATCAATTGAGGTTGAAGCTGTGCCGCACCGTAAGGGGTGGTTGCTAGGTTTCATCGGGTTTCCCCAAGGGTTCATGGGGTTTATTGGCTCTCGATGTATCACTGTGTACTGTTGCTGCGTCCCGTGTATTACTATTTCGCACTACCCCTGATCAACGTTTAACTAGCTCGAGGAGGAGCGCATGAAAAAATTATTTTGGTTGCTAAGTGTTTTTGTATTTATCGGGATTTCTACAGCCCAAACAACCTTGACCATTGCCTCAGTGAATAATCCTGACATGGTCACTATGCAAGAGCTTTCGACTGCCTTTGAAGAACAAAACCCAGACATTGCGCTCGAGTGGCTTTTTTTAGATGAAGGCACCCTGCGCAGCCGCCTCACGACTGACATTGCCACAGGTGGCGGCTCGTTTGATGTTGTCACCGTAGGTGCTTACGAAGCTCCCTTGTGGGCAGCCAACGGGTGGCTTGCCTCGGTAGACGCACTTGATGGTGAGTTTCCCAGTGTTGCTGCTGACTACGACTTTGATGATCTCCTGCCTTCTATTAGAGCGGGACTTACAGTTAATGATGAGCTTTATGCGGTGCCGTTTTACGCTGAATCAAGCTTTACAATGTACAACAAAAGACTATTTGACGAAGCCGGGCTGACCATGCCCGAAAACCCTACTTGGGAACAAATTCGTGACTTTGCCTGCCAGCTTAACGACCCAGATAACAGTGTGGCTGGCATTGTGTTGCGCGGTAAACCTGGTTGGGGTGACAACATGGCACCTATCACCACAGTCGTGAACACCTTTGGCGGTCAGTGGTTTGATGCTGAAGGCCGTCCTCAACTGGACAGTGCTGAGTGGACTGAGGCTGTTACCTTCTACAGAGACCTAGTTAATGAATGTGGCGCACCCGGCGTAACTGGCATCAGCTTCCCTGAAGCCTTGCAGCTTATGTCTACCGGACAAGCTGCCATGTGGGTAGATGCAACGGTTGCCGCAGGTTTCTTGGCAGGCACAGATGAAGGTCCCAACATGGACTACGCACTTGCGCCTACTGGTCCCGTCGAAAAGGGCAACGCTTGGTTGTGGTCGTGGAACTTAGCCATTCCCAGCTCGAGCGCGTCCCAAGAAGCCGCGTTTAAATTTATGACGTGGGCAACCTCCAAAGAGTACATCAACCTTGTTGCTGAAGCCAGAGGCTGGGCGGCTGTTCCTCCGGGCACACGTGTTTCTACCTACGAAGCACCTGAATACGCTGAAGCAGCTCCGTTTGCCCCTATTGTGTTGGGCGCTATCGAAAATGCTGACCCAACTGACTCTACAGCTAACCCTCAGATTGCACCCGGTGTGCAGTTTGTGCAGATTCCAGAGTTTCAAGGCATTGGTAACGATGTTGCTCAAATTGTCTCTGAGATTCTTTCGGGTGGTGTGAGTGTAGAAGACGGCTTGGCTCGAGCCCAACAACTTGCCGACGACGCCATGCTAGATGCTGGTTACTACTAAGCCGAGTAAGTTGATGTGTGTGACTGGCGTTTGTTAAGCCACGTCAAGTTATCAAGATAGAAGGATGTTTCAGGTGGGGTTCGTAGCTCCACCTGTACATTTTAAGTCCCTAAGTGATGTACTCAAACTTGCTGTATCGTGATGATATTCAACTTTGATAGTTAGTAAGGCATCAATTTATTAAGTATCCCGAACTTATTGAGTATCCCTCGACGTTGTTGTTGAATGGCTGGTCCGATGCATCTATAACAGCTACCGCTAAAAAGCTTCGGGTATCTATCAAAACTTGTCTGGAGATACTTCGTGATATTCCAGTCAAGACATTTCATAAAAAGTAATGCTGTAAGACTTACCGCCTCTCAAATTTTGAGCAAGATGCCTCGTTTAAGTCTTTACAGAGGTTCAATCCTTATCTTGCCTGAAGGAGGACATTGATGGCAGACAATATGCCACTTGACGCTAGTAGCTCAACTGCGGACACGTCTACCAAAGCTGCAACGCAACAGTCACAACCTTACAAGCAAGAGTGGCGCAAGTTTTTATCGTCACCGGGTATTTTGTTTTTGGTACTGGTGACACAAGTTCCCTTTGCGCTAGCGATTTGGTTTTCATTCACCAACTGGAACCTGTTACGGCCCGGCTCAGAAGGCTTTATAGGCTTTAGTAGAATGTGGCGCAACTATTCGCGTATTTTAAGCAACGTGGACTTTATTCCCGTCCTCATCAATACGGTTGTGCTCACGCTATCGGTTGTGGTGATTACGTTTGCGCTGGGTCTGGGCTTTGCGCTACTGCTCAACCGACCTTTTGTGGGCCGCGCGCTAGCACGCACGCTGTTTATCTCACCTTTTTTAATGATGCCCGTTGCCGCTGCGGTGCTGTGGAAAAACATCATGTTGGACCCATCGTTTGGCTTTGTCTCCTACTATTTGAGGTTTTTGGGGATCCAAAACTTCTATGCGCTCGAGGCCTTCCCTATGTTTACGGTCATCAGCATCGTATCGTGGCAGTGGACACCCTTTGTGATGCTTATTTTGCTGGCAGGGTTGCAGAGTTTACCTGAATCCAACCTCGAGGCCGCCAAAATTGACGGGGCTAGTGGGTTTAGCATGTTCCGCCACATCATCTTTCCGCATTTGATGCGCTTTGTCGAAATTGCACTTTTGCTGGAAACTATTTTTATTTTGAGTGAGTTTGGCACCATTTTTGTAACAACTGCAGGTGGTCCCGGCATTCGCACCACAAATCTACCGTATCAAATCTATTTAGAAGCTTTCTCACGTTGGAACGTTGGGCGCGCTAGTGCCTACGGTATCTTTGCAGTTATTTTAGCCAATATTGTCATTATGCTTTTCTTGAATGTCCTACGCCGCAACTCAAAATCTGCAGAGGTGACCATATGAAACCCGGTAGCTCGAGGCTTAGTACCGTCCTCTTAAACACGGTGACGCTACTTCTAGCATTTGCGATGTTCTTCCCAATTTTGTGGATGTTCATGACCTCGTTTAAAACTGAGCAACTTGCCATTCAAATGCCGCCACAATTTTTCTTTGACCCAACCTTGGAAAACTGGCGCAGCGCGCTTACCAATTCGCCATTTTTAGAATACCTACAAAACACGGTTCTTATCACCTTTTTTGCTATTTTGTTGTCATTGGTGTTGGGTGTTCCTACTGCTTACGCAATGGCCTTTTATCAGACCAAGCGCACTGACTCCTCACTGCTATGGATGATGTCCACCCGCATGTTGCCGCCAGCCGGGGTGATTGTGCCGCTTTATGTGCTCTTTCTCAACCTCAACTTGCTGGACACGCATTTGGGGCTTGTCATTTTGTATGCTGGCATGAATTTTCCGCTAGTTGTCTGGATGTTGCGGTCGTTTATGTTAGAAGTGCCCTATGAGGTGATTGAGGCCGCACGGTTAGATGGTGTGACCTTAGTTCAAGAGTTTACCAAGGTTATTTTGCCCTTACTTATCCCTGGCTTAGCTGCCACAGCACTTTTGGCCATGATTTTTACCTGGAACGAGTTCTTTTTGGCCGTTAACTTGACTACTCGTGACGCTGCACCGCTGTCGGTGTATATCTCTACCTTTAAGGCAGCCCAAGGTGATCTGTTTTTAGCCAAGATGTCCGCGGCAGCAACAGCAGCAGTTATTCCCGTGCTGGTAGCGGGTTGGGTTGCTCAGCGGCAACTTGTAACGGGTCTAACCATGGGAGCAATTAAATAGTAAAGATTGTAGCCGTATGAAAGCTGCCTACATTACCCGTCCACATGAAGGGAATGTGCTCGAGCAAGCACCTCCTGACATTGCCCCAAATGAGGTGTTGATTGAGGTTAGAAACGCGGGTATCTGCGGCACTGACCTGCACATTTGGCATGGGTCGTATGCGCTAGCCCGCTACCCACTGGTTCCTGGTCACGAGTTTAGCGGTGTAGTTATCGCCGTTGGTGACGACGTGCAGCGCTTTAGAGTTGGTGATCGCGTGACGGCTGACCCCAACCTGCCTTGTTACCACTGCACATTTTGCCAGCAGCGGCAATTTAACCAGTGTAAAAACTTGCAAGCTATTGGCGTGACGCGGCATGGTGCGTTTGCTAACTTTGTGAACGCGCCTGCAAGTGCCGTATACCCCATTGGCAACATGCCTTTTGCCGAAGCAGCGCTACTAGAGCCACTGGCTTGTGTAGCGTGGGGGCTTAAACAAGTGCAGCTACAAGTGGGTGATAGCATGCTCATTTTTGGTGCGGGTCCTATGGGCATCCTGATGATGCAAGCAGTGATGCGCTCGGGGGCGGCCTCGGTGGTAATGGTTGACCGTGAAGTGTGGCGGCTCGAGCTAGCAAGCAAACTGGGCGCAACGGCTACCGTGCTCGCAGATGATTTAGCTGACCTGAAAGACTATGCACCCAACGGCTTTGATGTCGTTGCAGATGCCACAGGTGTACCCAAAGTTATCGAAAACACCTTTAACTACCTCAAACCAGGTGGCAAGATGTGGGTGTTTGGTGTCACGGCAGAAGATGTGCGCGTGCCCTTTTCACCCTATGAGGTATTCCGCCGCGACCTTAAAATCATTGGCTCATTTGCACTCAACAAGACCTTTCACGAGGCAATTTCGCTGGTGCAAGGTGGCGGCGTGAAGTTGGCACCGCTTATTTCGCACGTGCTCCCCATCGACCAATTTACCCAAGGGTTTTCATTGGCAGAGACAGACCCACACCGTATGAAAGTGCAGTTTGCGTTGAGTGAGTAGCGTTCATGTACCTAATCTGAGTGGTACTTAATCCAGGTGGAACACTTCTTCTAGCTCGAGCAGCATCTCATCAGCATGGCCGCCTTCAGGAAACTCAAAAAAGGGTGACATAAGCTCTTGCCAACGGGTATTTACATCGTACGTGGCCATCTTGCTCACGGCAATTTCTAAGGAGTCTGGCGTTTCAAAGTAGCCAAACAAGGTGCCATCAGCTTTCATAAAGAGTGAGTAATTGTGCCAACCTGTTTCACTGAGGGCGCTTAACATGTCTGGCCAAACGTTTTGATGCTGCTGCTTGTACTCGTCTATAAGGTGCTGCTTGACTTTTAGTACAAAACCAATGCGATTCATGGCGTCTCCTTAGGTGATTTTAAAACCTAACTGACTTCAACAAGCTCGAGCCCACTCAAGCGGCTAAACTTGCGCAATTTACTGAGTTGATGGCTAACACCTAGCGCCACGTGGTGGGTGGGACCCTCCGCACACCAAGCATTAAAAAAGGCGTCTGGCTCGGAGGCAAATTTAAGTCTCGAGTTGGTATTGCCAATTTGTAAGGTGTCACCGGAGATGCTTTCAGCTTCAGCAGCTAGCAGTTTAAGCTGACCGTCAGCCGTTTGGGTCATGCCTAAAATGGTCACCGGGCCAGTTTTTACCTTAAATTCTACCGAGATGCCGTAACCGCGTTTGCCGTGATAGAGCCCTAAGCCGCGCAGCACAGGTTTTTCGTCACTAATGGCAATGTGTCCGGGCCCGTCGTGGCCCATTAGAATAAAATCTTCGTTAAAGTCGAGCGCGTAAAACTCTGTATACGACCCACCTGCGCCAAAGCGGTCCAAAATCATCATAGCAAGGCAGGTTTTGAGGTCGCCTTCGCCTGCCGCCGCTATGCCTCTAGCTGTGAGGAGCGAATTACCTACGATGACGCTTGCGCCAAGTTCCTCAAAGATATTGCCGTTTAAGCCACGATAATAATAGGTTAAGCCGTGCAAATCAAAATCACTGGCGAGTTGATCGAGGCCAACGGCCACTTGAGCGCTCCACTCGAGGGCTTGAGGGCTAACATCTTGAGAAAGCTTGTCAAAACCAGCTTGAGCGATGGTAAAAACATCTTTAATTTCTGCTACTTTGGTGTCAATATCTGCTTGACTGGCAGCCTCAACACGAACTTGTAAATCGTCCATCTCGAGCAGTTCAACGTGGCTGCCCAATTGCGCATGAACCATCGTAGGATCGCTGTACATGTCGAGCATTCCCGGATAGGTGTGACCTAAAAACCCAATGCGACTGTAGTGCATGGCCCGCAGGACGCTGGCAGCACTAACCCAATCAGCAATTTCTTGCCACGCGCGGGTGTGATAGCGGTTGGCAGCACCGCTAGCCTCAGATAAAAGCCCAGTCACAACATTAAACTGAATATTAGCCCTAGCAAACGCATTGGCAATTTCTGGCACGCAGCAGGCGCAGCAGTTGGCAAGCCACTCCGCCGTGTCGGTGTGTAGGTAATCCAGAGCCGGGGTAGGTTGTAAATTGAGGATGAGCACAGGTGCTTTGCGGCGCTGCACAGCGGGCAAAACTTGGGAGGATGTTGCGTACGTGCCTACATAACAGATAATAAGGTCAACATTCTCAGCAGCAAAAAGATCGCCAGCAGCTTTAGCACCGGGTGCGTCATCAACTAACCCGGCTGAGATAACCTCGCCGCCAAACTCATCAAGGCGTGTTTCGATGTGCTTTTGGTAACCCTCGAGCCGTTGTTTTAACCCTTCAAACTGTGGCCAATACGCAGCTAAGCCAATGCCAAAGATGCCTATTTTTGCTTGTACACCTCTCATACTGTACTCCTTAAATGCGTTTTTTGGATTGACCTTGCCTAAGCTGATGTTGCTTAAATAGCGTAAGCTTAACGTTGCCCTGCCTCACTTGGTCAATGCCCACAGCTAGCAACAGCACGAGGCCCTGCACAATGTTTTGTAAATCGGTGGAGGTGCTTTGTAACCTCATGCCGTTGAGTAAGCTGCTCAAAATAAACACGCCTAAAATAGTGCCAGTTAAGTTGCCTTGCCCGCCTGCCAAACTGGTGCCGCCCAGCACCACAGCGGTAATGACTGTTAACTCAACACTGGGAGCAGCGCGTGGGTCAGCTGCGTAGAGTCTCGAGGTCAAAAAAACTGCTGCCACTGCCGCGCTTAGACCAGATAGTACATAAGCTGTAAGTTGATAACGTTTCACGGGTAATCCAGCTAAACGAGCAGCTTCTTGATTGCCACCAAGGGCATACATCGCCCGACCGTAGGTTGTCGCATTGAGAACAATTAGTCCAACGACAAATAGTGCTAACATAGTCCATACGGGTAACGGTAAGCCCAGCCAGCGGCCTTCAGATAATCGTGCAAACGCGGCGTACGCAGCAGCACGCTCACCGCTCGTGTCGAACACGGGAATGGTAAGGCCATCGGAAAATACAAACGCAAGTCCCCTAGCAATGGACAACATACCAAGTGTTGTAATCAATGGATTAATGCCGACGTAGGTAACTAGCAGACCATTGATGAGACCAACTAACGCGCCCACCACTAGCGCAGTAGCTACCGCTGGCCACAGCCCCCAAGTGTGTTGCAGTGCGCCAATCATAACCCCGCAAAGTGCCGCTGTAGACGCAACCGATAAATCTAAACCACCTGAGATCATCAGCAATGTACTCAAGACAGCAATAATGCCCACGGTGGTACTGTCAATCAGCAAGTTGGTAAGGTTGCGCGGCGTTAGAAAGAGGTCTGAAGCTGTTGCCATTACGACAATAATTAGCCCGAGCATGAAGCTTAGCGCAGCAACTTCTTGTACGCCGCGTGCCCTCAGAAACGCTTTAAGCTGTTTCATAAGTTAGCTTTCTTGCTTGATGTTTCGCTCGAGGGCTTTGTAAATAGTGCATCCTCAAATGTTGACTGAGGTTGTTGAGTGTCCCTAGGTTTAATAGTTGATGCTGGAAAAATGCATGAACGCGCATAGCTTGTAAAACGGTGGTTGAAGTGGCATGTGATGTTGTCACGCTGCACCGCCAGCCGCCGCCAGTACCTTATCTTTACTAGCCTGTTGATGACTAAACTCAGCGGTTAAACGCCCTTTGTAGATTGTTAAGATGCGGTGGCTTAGTGCTAAGACTTCACTAATGTCGGAAGACACAATTAAGATGGCGAGGCCGTCTGCGGCCAGACGCTCGAGCTGGTCGTAAATATCCGCCCGCGCGCCCACGTCTACTCCCCAAGTAGGTTCGTTTAAGATGAGTATGTTGGCGTTAGCCTCGAGCCAGCGGGCCAGCACAACTTTTTGCTGGTTGCCGCCGCTGAGTAAGCGTACAGGTGCGTTCATGCCGCCTGCCATGCGAATGCCCAGCGCGTTAATCCAGTGTTTGCTGTGCGCGCGTTCGCGGTGAGGATTAAAAAAACTCATCTGTGAAAGTGCCTGCCAATTGGACAGGGTTAAGTTTTTGCGCACGCTCATGCCTAAAACGAGCCCGCGCACTTTGCGGTCAACGGGTACAAAGCCGATGCCCGCGCGTTTAGCATCTTGAGGCTTGCGAATCTCAACATCTTTACCAGCAACACGAAGCTGCCCGCTGTGACCTTGCTCCGCTCCAAAAATACTGCGTGTGAGCGGGATTTGCCCTGACCCCAACAAGCCAAAAATGCTGACGACCTCACCAGTGTCAACGGTAAAAGTGATGTCATCAAACGCGCCCGGTTTAGAAAAGTTATGAACCTCGAGTGCCGCCGGACGCACGTTTTCAGCCACGTCTTGATGCTGATTGGTAGTAATTTGCCGCTCACCTACTGCCCGCCCCACCATCAATTGAACAAGGCTGTCAGGACTGACCTCCGTAATGGCTTGGGTGGCGACATGTTCGCCGTCGCGTAAGACCATAACTGTGTCGGCAATTTCAAAAATTTCGTCCAGCCGGTGCGAAATATAAATAATACCCACACCTTTTTGACGTAGGCGGCGCACGATGTCAAAAAGTACCGCAACTTCCGGCGGGGTGAGGGCAGCGGTGGGTTCGTCCATCACCAAAATTTTGGCGTCTGCATATAGAGCTTTGACAATCTCGACAATTTGCCGCTCCACTACGCTAAGCTCGCGCATAGGGGTTGCGGGGTTAAGTGACACATCCAATAGAGCAAGGGCGTCACGCGCTTGAGTCGTCACTTGTTGCCAGTTAATGAGCCAGCGTCCCAACGGACCTTTTGCACGCGGCAAATGACCTACAAACAAATTTTCGGCTACAGATAGGTTCGGTGAGTAGTGTAGCTCTTGATAAATCATGCTGATGCCGCTTGCTTCAGCGTCGTGAGGTGCAGCAAACACCACGGGCTGATCGTCACGAAAAATCTGTCCGGCGTCTAAGCTGTAGTCACCATTAAGAATTTTAATAAGCGTTGATTTACCCGCACCGTTTTCACCAAGTAGCGCCAAAACTTCGCCAGCAGCTAGGTTGAGGTTGACATCTTGCAAAACCTGTACGCCGTAGAACGACTTGTGAATACCACGCATCTCGAGCAAAGTAGAGGAGGGTGTCGCGTCTAGGTGCTGGCTCATGTTGACCTCCGACCAATTGATTTCTGGCTGAGGCGTCCTAACCTGCCTAAACCTAGCCTTCCTAGACCTAACCGCACTTGGTCAACGCCCACAGCCAGCAAAAGTACTACCCCACGGGCCACCTCTTGATAAAACGATGAAACCTCCATCAGCACGAGGCCGTTATCGAGGACTCTTAAAATCACCACGCCAACGAGCGTACCCAATAAACTCCCTTTGCCACCAGCTAAACTGGTGCCACCTAGTACAACGGCTGTAATCACAGTGAACTCGAGCCCGGTTGCTGCACGGGGGGCGCTCGAGGCAAGTTGAGACGCAATAAGTACACCTGACAATCCTGCTAACCCAGCACAGAGCGTGTACACCACCCTCAAATGATGAGTTACGTTGATGCCAGCTAGACGACTTTGCTCAGGACTACCGCCAATAGCGTAAAG
>JBCCBI010000036.1:0-20508 GCA_039034155.1 Deinococcota bacterium
CTAATTATAACTTTAGCATATTAACATACTTATTAGAGTGAGGTTAAAATAATACCAAACGGATTTTGTGAGCTTCTCATTCTCTTCCTCCCTTTTCAACTAGCACCCGAGGTAAGTTGATAAAAAACGCCCCTATCTTTTCTAGAAGCCATCCTATTAGGTAGGAGTTAATGACTGCGAAAGGCATTGTTGTAAAAAACACGTAATACAAACCCCTATCTTCTTCAAATAAGCCTTCGCTATAAAAAAGGCTCAATATTGTGCTCCATGGTAGCGCCATTATGCTTGAAAAGATAAAACCATAGTAGTGAAGAAGATACTCTCCACTAGCCATTAGTAGATTCAAAAAAACAAAAGTAATTGTCGGCGCTATATATCTGAGTCGAAATACTCTCACATTAAGCCTCACTGTATTCAAATTCCAACAAATTTGCTCACAACAGAATGAGTAAGATCACTTTTGCTCACAACAGAATGAGTAAGGTCACTTTAATTTAAAAATTTCTCTTTCTAACATCATATTGTTGGATATTGTGATGCTACACGTTAGGAGCGACAAAATGACAACAACCTCAAAAGTAGCCATCATCACCGCTGGTGGTAGCGGCATGGGGGCTGGCGCAGCCCGCAAATTATCAGCAGATGGTTTCAACGTTGCCATCTTGTCATCCTCGGGTAAAGGTGAAGCCCTTGCCAACGAGTTAGGTGGCGTTGGCGTTACCGGGTCTAACCAATCCAACGACGACCTAGCTAAACTTGTTGACCAGGTAATGGATACTTGGGGGCGAGTTGACGTATTAGTTAACAGTGCTGGGCACGGACCTAAAGGTCCTCTTTTGGATTTAACGGATGATGACTGGCTTACAGGTATGAACGTATACTTTTTAAGTGCCGTGCGCCCAACGCGGTTAGTCACGCCAATTATGCAACAGCAGAAGTCGGGTAGCATCATTAACATTTCGACCTATGCTGCGTTTGAACCTGAGTCAAGCTTTCCAACTTCGGGTGTGTTTCGGGCTGGGCTAGCTTCATTTGCCAAACTTTTTGCAGATAAATACGCTGCGGACAACATTCGCATGAACAACGTACTGCCTGGATTCATTGATAGCCTGCCTGAAAAAGCACAGTTCCGCGAGCGTATTCCGATGGGGCGTTATGGAAGCGTGCAAGAAATTGCGGACACCATTGCGTTTTTAGCTTCAGAAGGTGGTGGCTATATTACCGGGCAGAATATTCGAGTGGATGGTGGTATTACGCGGTCTGTATGAACATAGCAGTTTTATGAGATGTTGCCATATCACTGATATGCAATAGTGTGTTTAAGGCGAGGGAGAAGGGGAGCAAGGGGGAAAGGGAGATTTTATCAACCCCTAAATATCCATCACGACCCTTTTGTACCTGTTTAGCTGGATGCTTTTGCACCCTTAGTTAAAACGGCAAGATAGCCTTCTACTGTCCAAGCTGCTCGCCCCACAAAAAGACCGTCGATGCCCTCGAGCGCTGCATAGTCAGCGCAATTGTCTAAATTCACGCTTCCGCCATACAAAAGCGGAATACTTAACTCTGGAAACACGTCGTTGAGTGTTTCGCGGATGATACCAACGCTCTCGGCAATATCTTGGGGGCTGGCTTCACTGCCAGCCTCACCAATGGCCCACACGGGTTCGTAGGCAATGAGTAAGTTGGTTTTGGTTAGCATCTCGTAAGTAGTATTGTGCAGAGCAACGCGAAGCTGTCTCGAGACAATCTCCCTAGTAATCCCGTACGCACGTTCCTCAGCTGTCTCTCCCACACACAGCAAAACTTTAAGCTTTTGACTTAATGCCGTGTCCACTTTACGCTGCAAGGCGGCATCAGTTTCTCCAAAAAGCTGCCGCCGTTCCGCGTGACCAAGCATGACCATGTTGACCTCGAGCTCTTTGAGCATCGGCGCAGAAATCTCACCTGTAAATGCACCCGTAAGGGCGTCGTGCATGGTTTGTGCACCGAGCCAAATATCTGCTTGCCTACAGGTGGAGGCTAGTCCAGCCAGCGAAGTAAACGGCGGGATGACAAAGGTTTGCACGTTGGTAGGCAAAGCTTTGCTAGCATCAGAAAGTTGCTTAGCTAAGGTAGACACAAACACCCTCGAGTCACTGGGCGTTTGTGTCATTTTGAAGTTGGAGCCAAAGTAAAACGGCATCGTTAATGGTAGCTAGGCAGTAAACGAAGCATCTAGCTTGTGCCCGTCTTGTCCGAATAAACTGACGTGCTCGAGCGGACACCTGACCCAGACCGTATCACCTCGGCGAATTTGGGTTGTATCTGTTGTCGGCGGCACTTTGGCCTTGAGGGTATGTTCGCTCACCCGCAACGTTAGCAAGTACTGTCCGCCCACTACAATGGCACGCTGGACAACCTCAGCAGGAACGTAGCCAGCGGTTTCGGTTGGGTTTACCTGCAACCACTCCGGGCGAATACCGACTAGAAGTTTGTGATCAATGTTAAATCCGGTTAGATGCACGGGCTTGGTGAATAAGGGTGCAGTTAGCTCGAGCCCTCCATTTTTATAAACCTCATGCGGTACGAAGTTCATACCGGGATTTCCCAAGAACCAGCCGCCAAAGCGGTCGTTGGGGTTGTCATAAAGATTTTGCGGGGTATCGCGTTGCACGATCTCCCCGTCGCGCATTAGTGCAATTTCATCAGCTAGGGTCATCGCCTCAGTTTGATCGTGGGTCACATAAATGATGGTTTGGTTGTGCTGTTTGCTGAGGCGTTTGAGGGCCAGTTTAAGTTGCGTTTTGGCGGCCACATCCACGTTGGTAATAGGCTCATCAAACAAAATGATGCGCGGGCGGCGGGCGACCTCGCGGGCGACAGCAACTTTTTGTAAGGTGCCATTGTCGAGTTGGTCAAGGCGCTTGCGGGCGCTGCTGGCTAGCTCGAGCGTCTCGAGCACACTTTCCACTCGCTCTTTACGTTCCTGTTTGCTCACCGTTTTATCGTGCTTGAGGGGTAACTCCACGTTTTTGTACACGTTCATGCCCCGGTAAACCACCGGATACTGAAACACCATGCCAATGTTGCGCTGGCTTGGTGACAACTCGGTAACGTTGGTATCACCAAAGTAAATCTTGCCAGATGTGGAGGTTTCTAAGCCTGCAATCATCCGCATCAATGTCGTTTTACCGCAGCCAGACGGTCCTAGCAAACACGTTACCGTAGAACTGGGAAAAGTGATATTGAGGTCGCGCACAGCGACCAAATCACCAAATCGTTTGGTGAGGCTTTCTAAGCGAATCTCAGCCACGGTCGACCTCTTCTAAAGACGCTGCTTGTGAGGATGTCTGTGTTGAAGATGCCTGTGACGTACCTTGCCCGAGGCGCTTACCCGTGTGCTGGTCGTAGATGGTTATATGCTCTGGGCGAATGCCAATACTAACTTCACCTTCACTCAGGTTTGTTGCTGCTGCTTGAGGGAGTACTGCCAGTAGGGAACCCTCAGCTGTCTCGAGGTACACCACCACTTCACCTCCCAAGTTATCAATCAGTGTAATGGTTGCAGGAGACATCAGCCAAGCGCCACCAGCACTTACATTTGGGTTAATCACAACGTGTTGCGGGCGAACAGCTAAATCAACACTGGAGGATGCTTGCTCAGCAACGTCTTCATCCAGCTGAACCGTGAGGTTAAACGAAGAACAGTTCACGTGCTGTGCTGCTAATTCACCAGCGATCATGTTGGTTTTAGGAAAGCCTAGTAGTGCCGTAGTGCTGCGATGTTGTGGCTGCTCGAAAACAACCTCAAAGTCACCTGTTTCAACCACGTGCCCATCATCTAATACATAAATGGTCTGTGCTAGCATCTGCGCTTCTAGCGTATCAGACGTTGTGTAGATAAAACTGGCCGCCAGTTCAGCTTGCATTTGCTGCAAGTCATCAAACAGTTGCTCGCGAAGCTTAAAGTCTAGCCCGGTGAGGGGATCGTCTAACACAAAAATATCCGTATTTTTGACAATGCCCCTGGCAATTGCCACGCGTTGTTTTTGCCCGCCACTCACTTGGTCGGGGCGTTTGGTGAGGAGGTCAGCAATGCTCAACCGCTCGGCAGCTTGCTCAACAATGGGTTTAATCTCTTTAGTTGGCACACGGTTTAAGCGCAGCGGATAGGCGATGTTGTCATAGACGCTGTAGTGCGGGTAGAGCGCAAAGGTTTGTGGCACATAGCCAATGTTGCGCTGCCCGGCGGCTACACCCGTAACATCTTCGCCACGCAACATAATGCGTCCAGAAGAAGGTTTGTCCAAGCCAATCAACAACCGCAACAAAGTGGACTTACCCGAAGCTGGCGCGCCTAAAATAACGTTAAACTGCCCTGGATTGACCTTTAGGTTGAGGTTGTCAAAAAGAACGTTACTTCCAAACGATTTGCTCACGTGCTCAAAACTAACCGTAGCGATCATAAGACTAGAAGACTTGGGACTAGAAGACTTGGGACTAGAAGATGATGTACTGGGAGATGATAAGGTCATTTAGCTTCCTAACCTGGTAAGCGGCCCAGCAATTAAAATGCCTACACCAAATACAGCCGCAATAATCAACACAGCAATGCCTAAAATACGCATGGTTTGGCGAAAGTTAGCGCCTGGTGGAATGTTGCCAAAGGCAATTTGTAAGAGTGCTGAGCCAATTAAGGTGCCCAGACCAATTTGGTAGAGCAATAAACCAAGGTCAATTTCAACCTCGCCAACGGTAAAGAAAGCCTCGAGCTGCTGCCCAATCATCACAAAACTAGCTAGCATCACAAAGACCAGTACTGTTTGTGTCACCGATGCAAAGGTGCGCTTTTTACGCCTAGTTGTTGTTTCAGATGTATCTGGAACAGTACTTAGCTCGCTCACACTTCACCCCGTACAGTGCCAAAAGTCATACCTACTAGCAGATAACGCTGAAAGAAAAAGATAACCACAATAGGTGGAATCATATACAGCGATGTAAGCGCCGTGATAAACGTCCAGTTAAGTCCGCCGTCAGAGATCGTGTTAACAGCTAGCAACACCGGAATTGTCTCTGTGCGGTCGCTGCTGACAATAAAGTTAAACAAAAACTCGTTCCACACAAAAATGAGGTTGAAGATAAACGCAGCAATAAGCCCGGGACGCACTTGCGGCAAAATGACCTTGAAGACAACATGCCACCTCGAGCCACCGTTGACCAGGGCCGTTTCATCAAACCTGGGTGATACGCCGTCAATAAAGCCTTTAAGAATCCATACCGAAAACGGGATACTGAACATGGCATAGTACAAAATAACCCCACCCCAGGTTCCTTTCCACCCAAATGCCGTGTACATAAGGCTTACCGGTACAATTACTGCTGCAGCCGGCACCATACGGATAGATAGAAGCAAAAACATAAACAGGTCTGTACCCGCTGGGCGAAAGCGCGAAAAACTGTAAGCTGCTAAGTAGGCCACTGCCAAGGCAATCACCAACGCTGTCAGTGAAATAACGATGCTATTGCGTAGGTCGCGCACCATTTCAGGGATGCTAAAAAGTTGTTGATAATTTTCTAGCGACGGCCTAAAGAAAAATAGCGGTGGGCGTGCTAAGATGCCGTTCAAGTCTTTGAACGAACTGAGGATGATCCACAGTACAGGCGCAAAAAAGATAAATGCTACTAGCCACAACACGGCGTGATAGGCGTGCCTTTTCCAAGCTGCTTGACCGTTCACAGGGCGATCTCCTGGTCACGCTTACTCAAGTTGAGAATGTACAAATAAATAGAGGTAAAGGCAATGGCAGTTAGCAGCAAAATAAGCGCTAGTGTTGACGATTCACCTATTTTTAGGCTGTCAAACGCTGTGCGGTAAAGCGAGAGCGCAATAAGGTCGGTAGCGTTGCCAGGACCGCCTTTGGTCATAAGGTGAATAAGATCCATGGTTTTGAATGATTCAATAGTGCGCAGCAAAATGCCCAACATTAAAATGAACTTGGCTCTGGGCAAGATAATGTGCCAAAAGCGTTGTAGCCAGGGCAAACGGTCAATAGCCGCAGCCTCTAATTCAGCTTTAGGAACTGATCCAAGAGCAGCTAGCGTGATTAGGATCATAAAGGGCGTCCACATCCAAACGTCAACAGCCAAAACAGCTGCAAACGCCCACTGACGATTACCTAGAAAGTCAATATTGCTCCCAAAAAAACCTAAAAAGTAATTTGTAATTCCAAAGGTTGGCTCGTAAATATAGCGGTAGAACGCCCCTACAGATACGGGTGTCAGCAGCATAGGTGTAAACAACAACGTGAGTGCCAGCCGTCTACCCGGTAACGTGTTACTACCCCAAAACAAAATACCTAGAAAAATGCCTAGGATAGTTTCAACGCCAACACTGAGCGCAACCCACACAAATGTACGCGACAAACTTTCCCACGTCCTAAAATCGAAAAACAAGTCTTCGTAGTTTTCAATGCCAATAAACTCTGGGGGAATGCCTAGTTGTAGCGAGTAGCGGTAGAAGCTTAGTCCCACCAGCCACAACACCGGAATTACATTCCAGATAAAGAAAAAAAGCATAGCGGGCACAATCAGAATAATCGCCAGCATTTTAGGGTTGTTGAGCCGCTGCTGCCAGACGGCTCGAGTCGAGGGTGTTTGCGGGCGTGACATAGAGGTGGACGCCATAAATTCTCCTTTGGAACACGGTTAACCGTGTTGTGATGTGTTGGTGAATAGGAGTGTGTTTTTACAAAACTACATTGCCGGTGTAATGTTTGTAACCATCATACCGAATGGCGTTTAGGATTTTGTGAACATTGTCTACGGTAAGTTGTATACGTTCGCGTTAGCTCAATAGACGCTTGTACAATCACACAAAAACCCACTGGGCAAGATGCTGCATCTTAACAAGATACATGTTCCCAGTGGGCTTGGTTTAGCTGCTAGATAGTCGTTAGTAAGACTAATAGCAGCTTTACAAGATGCTGTCACAACTACCTGACAGGTGATGTTGTGCGTTAAGTAAGGGGGAAGGGAGAAGGGGGGAAAGGGAGATTTCATTAGTTAACACGTGTGGATCACTGGGTCGTGGTGTTGCTGTAAAAAAACGAGACTTCGATCAGCTTTAGAGGTCACACTTTAAGAAAGACAGTCACGTGTTGAGGCAACTCCTACAGGCTCAACAACCCGTCAACAAAATCCACTAAATGCACATATCACCTGATGTGAGATCATCTAATACCGATTCCGATTAAACACTATGTAAACCCCTGCGGGCTTTATGCCGTTCCAATCGGTATCGGTAGTCGTTTCTACACCTTCTGGGTGGGTTAATTCGTTAACGAATTAACCCGAAAGAGCATAACCTAAGATTAGCAACTTCGTAAGTCATCAAATTTACGACGTCTACATCTAAAACTGATGCATGAATATGTGTACTTAAGCCGCCGAACGCTCCTGATACTGAAGTTCATATAACTTGCGGTAATAGCCGTCCTGCTCTAAAAGCTCAAAGTGACTGCCAGACTCCACCAACTTGCCTTTGCGCATAACCATAATGCGGTCTACGTTTTGAATGGTAGATAACCTGTGCGCAATGATGATACTGGTACGCCCTTGCATAAGTTTAGCCAGTGCGTCTTGAATGAGCGCTTCGGTTTCGGTGTCAATGTTGGCAGTGGCTTCGTCAAGAACTAACAAAATATCTGGGTTTTGCACCAGCGCCCTCGCAAAGGCAATAAGCTGTTTTTGCCCAGTTGAAAAACCGGCACCACGCTCGCGCACGGGCGTGTCATAACCCTGCGGAAGTTCGCTAATAAACTCGTCGGCGTTCACAAACTTGGCAGCCTCAACAATTTGTTCTCTAGGGATGGCATCATTGCCCAGCGTGATATTACTGGCAATGGTGCCACTAAACAAAAACGGATCTTGCAAGACAATACCAATGTGTTGCCGCAGGTCGTTTTGATCATAGTCGCGGACGTCTTTGTCGTCTATTTTGACAGCGCCGCGTTGTACGTCATAAAAACGGCTCACCAAGCTGATGATGGTGGTTTTGCCTGCACCGGTGTGACCTACGAATGCAACGGACTGTCCTGGGTCAATGTCAAAGTTAAGCTCGCGCAAGACCCATTCATCGTTTTGATAGGCAAACCAAACATCATCAAAGCTGATTTTGCCTTTGAAATTATCAAATAGCAAAGCGTCCTCGGCGTTGTTGATGGCTTCGCTCGTGTCCAACAACCCAAAAATACGCTCTGAGGAGGCCATTGCTGATTGGATGATGTTGAACTTATCGCTTAAATCTTGCAGGGGCCTAAAGAACATAAACGAGTACTGAATAAACGCGGTTAGCACCCCAACGGTGATGGCCGTGCCGCCCAATCCCAAAATTTGCCGCGTACCGTAAAACAAAATTAAGGCAATGGAGATGGCACCTGTAAATTGCACGGTGGGGAAAAACAAACTAAACCAGCGGACTTGCTCCACTTGGGCATCTAGCAGGTCAAGGTTGAGGCTATCATAGCCGCGTTGGTTGCGAACTTCGCGGTTAAAAAGTTGCACGGTTTTCATGCCGGATAAGTTTTCAGATAAGTAGGTGTTGGACTTGGAACGCCGCAAACTTACGGCCCGGTAGGCATCGCGCATCCTCGAGCGCAGCACATTTAGGAGCCAAAACAGCACGGGCATAATCGCTAAGGTAATCAGCGCAAGCTGCCAGTTAATGCTAAACATGTAGATAAGCAGCCCGACGATCAAGCCCGCATCGGCAACAAGTCCCACGACCCCGTCTTTAATCATCATCTCGATGGCATCAATATCGCTGGTAATGCGGGTAATGAGCCGCCCTACGGGAGTGCGGTCAAAAAATCCCAAGTGTAAGCGTTGAATTTTGCCAAAAATCTGCCGGCGAATGTCATAGATAACGTGTTGTCCCATCCACGACACCATATAGGTATAGGCGTAGCGCAGGCCAAAGTTCAACAGTCGCAATGACATGTAGCCCACTACAATCCAAGTGAGGCCGTTGATGCGAGCGTCTTGCGTGAGGGATGCAAACGGTTCACGCACGGGGTTAATGTAACGGTCAATAGCTAAATTGAGAAGAAACGGAAACGCAGGCACAATAGCGCTGTAGACCAGCAGTAGGGCAATTGCCCCAAAGGTTTGTTTGAGATAGGGCTTTAAGTAAGCAAGCAACCTGCGCGTCAAACTAAAGTCAAACGAACTGGTCATCTTTTCGCCGTCTTCGTCGTAATTGCCTTCGCGGCGTAGGGCGGCCACCTTACCTTCACGAGAGGCTTTGGCTTCTTCTTTGGCCTTGTCAACCGAGTAGTGCACGTTTGACATATCGGTAAGTCGCTTGCGGTGAGAAGATGATGCTACTTGCTCAGCAGTTGCATTCTGGTTGCGTTCGCGTTTAAGTCTTGCTTTGCGTCCCATGAAAGTCTCCCTCTCTGTCGAGCTAATTTGTAGAGCTAAGCTGCCTCGAGGGCGTCTTCGAGTTGTTGGCGTCTATCCATGTCGGCATACCAGCCGTCTTGAGCGATAAGCTCGTCGTGACTGCCTTCTTCTAAAATGCGGCCGTGCTCGAGCACAATGATGTGCTGACTGTGCTGAAACGCGGAGATACGGTGCGCCACAACCAGTGTCGTACGGCCAGCGGCAACCTCCCGCAGTCCTTCTAAAATCTTGGCCTCAGTTTGTGTGTCTACAGCACTTAGGGCGTCATCCAAAATTAAAATACTTGGGTCACGAATAATGGCGCGTGCCATCGCTGTGCGTTGCCGCTGACCGCCGGAAAGAGTCACACCACGCTCGCCCAGTTTGGTGTTATAACCTTCAGCAAACTCCATGACATCATCATCTAATTGGACGAGTCTTGCGATGTGCCGGACGTGCTCGAGCCGTGCCTCATCATCTTTTGCTTCAGGAATGCCGTAAGCGATGTTATCTGCCAGGGTGTCACTAAACAAAAAGGGTTCTTGCGGCACGAGTCCGATGTGCCTACGCAAGACTTCCAAAGGAAACTGACGAATATCTTTGCCATCAATCAAAATCTGCCCAGAGGTTGGTTCAATTAAGCGTGCAATCAAATTCACAATGAGCGTTTTACCCGACCCAGTCCGCCCGGCAACGCCCACGTTTTGCCCCGCTGGCACGGTAAACGAAACATCATCTAGCAAGTTAAGCCCGTCAATCACCAGCGATACGCTACGGAACTCAATGTCGCCACGAACCTTGGTGAGGTCGTAATTGGTCTGTGCGCCGTCGGCAATTTCAGCAGGTTCAGCTAAAATTTCTTTGAGACGCCCCCACGAGGTCATCCCCCGTTGAATCACATTGCCAATCCAGCCCATGGCAATAATGGGCCACTGAATGCCTTCAAAGAGCAGCACAAAAGCGACAAAACCACCAATCGTGAGGTCGCCACCAGCCCCAATCACATAACGCCCGCCCACAAACAGCAGCAGCGAGATAGCGCTCCCAAACAGCACTTCCATAAGTGGGAAGAGCGGCCCGTCTACGCGGGTAAGTGACAAATTGCGGCGAATAAATTCATCGTTAAGTGACGTAAACGTGCGCATTTCACGTTCTTCAATAGCAAAACCTTTAACCACGCGAATGCCACTAAAGTTCTCTTGGGCCATAGACGACACGTTGGAAAGCTGATCTTGCACACGTTCGTAGCGGCGGTGAATAATCCTCAGCAAGTAAAAGAAGGTGAGGGTAATGACCGGAATAATCAGCAAGGTCATGAGGGTAAGGCCGGGACTTAACAGCACCATTTGGGTGAGGGTAAATACCAACATCAAAATGGTGTTCACGCCCATAAAAATGCCTACGCCAATCATCATCCGGACCGAGTTGAGGTCGGCAGTGAGGCGGGCCATCAAGTCACCAATGCGGTGGTTGTCGTAGTAGTTGGTGCTTAGCGTTGTAAAGTGCTGAAACAAATCGTGGCGCAAGTCAAATTGGATTTCCCAACTTGCGTTCAACATGGTGCGCCGGACCATCACCATTGCGCCTGCGGCTGTACCTACCGTGAGGATGACGCCGATGATATAAAGAAACACGCGGGGCATCGTCATAGTGCCCCTACTGAGACTGTCAACGGCACCCCCCACCACGCGCGGGGCAAAGGTTGTGGCTAAGCTCGAGATCACTAAAAACCCCAAGCCAGTTGAAAACTGTTTGGGATAACGTTTCACATATACGGACAAATCACGAATCGTCTGACGCACACATCCTCCTAGGAACTTAACCTGCGGATTATTGACCAATGCAAAAGCTTAGTATGAATTGATGGCTGTGTTAGGTGTGGCCTTAGCCACTCAAATGGTTTAGGTTGTAGATGTTTAGGTTTTAGATCTTTGAGGCTTAGATGTTTGTGTTAGGAGACGTGTAGCTGTTAACAGTTTAGGGCGTTATAAATAGGCTCGAGACAGATAGGCTAGAGGTACAGTCCAAAAGATTTCTAAGTGCATTTACTAAATAAGCTAAGCTTAAATGTGTACTGCTAGCTGTATGCAAAATTATCTCAACACCGTCTCACTCAACACTGTCTCAAACGAGAGTGTTAAAGCCGTTATCTAAGGCCCAAAGCCGTTACTACAGATAGATGTTTAAGGACTAATTCCAGTGCGCATTCAGATATACACAGTAAAATGCGACAAATGTAGATATTAGCACGTTTGCCGCATTCCCTAGGTACGCACTGCTTACAAATAATGCCTATAGATTTTGCACTGACAAGCTAGGCTATATGAACATCAGTGCAATGTGAACGTCAGCGTGCCCTGAGGCCGCCATCAACCGTATAGATGCCGCCTGTAAGGTACTTAGCTTCGTCAGAAAGTAACATCACCACAAAGTTGGCAACTTCTTCCGGAGTGCCGTAGCGCCGCAGAGGAATGGCTCTGGCCATTTTGTCTTCAGAGAGGTTGAGTTCTTGCTCAATGTTTTTCATCATGCGGCCTTGAATTGGCGCGGGGCAAATAGCGTTTACGCGGATGTTTTCATCGGACATCTCGAGCGCGGCCGTTTTAGTCATGCCAACAACAGCGTGCTTGGACGCCGTGTAGGCAATCATGTTGGGACTACCGCCCAAGCCAGCCACGCTAGCGGTGTTGACCACGGCACCGCCACTGTTCATTTCGTAAAGGACATATTTAAGCCCTAAAAAAACACCTTTAACATTGACGTTCATGACCTTGTCAAAGTCATCTTCTGGATAGGCAGTAATGGGTGCAGCAACGCCCTCAACACCCGCGTTGTTAAAAAACACGTCGATACCCTCACTTACGAGCGAGGCAGCTTGTAAAGCATAGGCTTTCACGCTCGGCGGATGGGTTACGTCCGCTTGACAAACAGCGTGGGTGCCGGCCGGGTTAACTTCTTTGAGTAAGTTCAGCGTGTCTACTAGCGCGTTGTCGTCAATGTCTACAGCAAGTACGTTCGCGCCACGACTTGCCAGCAGTTGCGCGACAGCTTGGCCGATGTTGCCAGCAGCGCCCGTGACAACTGCCGTTTTATCGTAAAAGTCGAGCATGGTGTCTCCTTGTTCAAGGTTAAGGTCTTGAGCAATATTTGATGTGTCTGATACAAACGTCGTTAACACAAGCATACCAACAGGTGTAAACCTTACAGCAGTTTTGCAAGATGCTGTTACAGCTACCTAACGGGTGATGTTGCGCGTTAAGCAAGGGGAAGGGGTGAACGGGTGAACGGGAGATTTCATCCGCTAATATGTGTGTATCCCTGGGTCGTGGTGTTGCTATTGTATAATTAGCATCACTAGTTATGTGATGGACTTATCTACAGATACCTACCAAGTGATCGAGGGATACATCACCCAAATAGATTTATTACCCAAATAAATTTATTACCCAAATAGATTCATTCTCGAGTTCTAATTACTCAATTCCTAATGCCCTAAGTGAACACAAGAGGTTTACCAATTTTGTTTAGCTGCGTAGGTTCGTAAGGCTTGCTCAGCGTCATCTTTAGTATGAATGTCGCCAACGGCACTGGCCTCAGCTAAAAACCGTAACGCCTCACCAACTTTGGGGCCAGGGTCAAGGTTGAGGAGGTCCATGACGTCTTGACCGTTGAGCAGTGGTGCTGGATGCGGGGTTTGCCCTGCTTCCGCCACTACCCGTGACACAGCGAGTCGGTAAGCTTGCCGCGCTGCTGGGCTACTCTGCTTACCCTGAGCTGCTTCGCGGTCAGCCAACATCACTTTGAGTAGATCAGGCAAAATCTCTCTACGGCGGTGGATAAATCGGCGGATGGCTTTGTCTGCCACCGGCAAAGGCAGCATGTGGTAGCGCACCAACTCACTTGCAGTGTGAACCACGTCGTTAGGCTCACACAAGCGTTTGAGGATGTCTTTACAAAGACGCGCACCTTCTTTGTCATGGCCATAAAAGTGGGTTTTGCCTGTTTCAGGATCATGTGTGTGGCACATAGGCTTGCCAACATCGTGTAAAAGGGTTCCCCAACGCAACGCTAAAGAGGCGTCTGGAAAACCTAACAGCAGTTGCCGCAGAGCTTCAATGTTATGGTCAAGTACCTCGAGATGATGGTATCCACCTTGGACAAGCCCACGTCCCTCAGTAAGTTCAGGCAGGTAGAGGTCAAGTAGCTCGAGCTCATCTAACAATGTCATTCCCCACGCAGCTAATGGCGTCATCAACATAATGTTTAATTCACTCGCCACGCGTTCCCAAGCAGGCAGAGACGTTGTACCAGCACGCTGTGAACGGGCAACCTCAAGCATCATCTCTTGAGTCTGAGTCTCGAGTTGAAACCCCAACTGACAGGCTAAGCGCACGCCGCGCAAAAGCCTCAAGGGGTCAGCGTAAAAATTATCAATGTGAATTGCACGAACAAGCTTATTAGCAATATCTTGACGGCCGTTTAAGGGGTCGTAAATCACGCCATCTAAGTCTGTGGCGATAGCGTTGAGGGTGAAGTCGCGGGTGTTGAGGTCAGCCTCGAGCGATGTTTCGAGCGGCACATAATCACGCGTGATGACGCTATCGGCAGAGTTATCATTAACAGGGTTATCATCAGCTAGGTTCGTCACAACCCGCCAAACATTGCGCGCGTCATCTAAACAAACAAGGCTGCCCCTATTAGCATCTGCAACGTGCTTAGCAACATCTTGAGGGTTAGGCACAAGCCAGTCGATGTCGTTTACAGGACGGCCCAAGAGTGCGTCACGAACAGCGCCGCCGACTAAGTAACCGGCATCTGGTAGAGGCTCAAAAGGATGTAGCTCGAGCCGCTCACGGTAAATGTCTGGCGTGCGTTTACGCCTAGAACCCAAGCTTTGAATAAGTTGTGCAATGCGTCCAAGCAAGATGATTTAGTATCAGCTTTTTAAGATTGAGCTGCAAGTGCAGAACAGACAACTTCAAGGTGTTTTGCGTGATACCACGTGAGCATTCTACAGGTAGACTGCAAGGTGTCTCAGAACGTCAATACCTATAACATTCAAGTTCACACGGTAACAGATCAACGTGCGGCTAAAAGCCTTTTAGATAGCGACGAACGCCGCTGGTTTGTGCCCTTTTTAGGGCAAGCGTGTACCGTGAGCGCTGCGGCTGACCAACTCGGCGAAAAGCCTAACTCGGTGCTGTACCGGGTCAAGCGTTGGCTTGCGTCAGGTTTACTTGTTGTAGATCACGAAGAACAGCGTACAGGACGAACCATTAAGCACTATCGTGCGGTCGCTGACGGGTTTTTTGTGCCTTTTGACGCTAGTAATGAAGTGGGCTTGCTCGAGCTTATGTGGTACACCAACAAACCTTATCTAGACGATCTTTTTAACGGCATGGTGGGTTCGGCAAGTCATCTTTCGGACACGTGGGGTGTGCAGATTAGCAAAGTAGGTGAGGCTGTTCGCGTGGAAGCGGCGCTGTCGGCAGGTGAGGTATTCAATCCTAGAGACGCCCGGATTCCGGCTGTTTTTGAGCAATTTGCCACGCTCAAACTAAGCTTTGAGGATGCCAAGGTGATGCAGCAGGAGTTGCTCGAGCTTCTCAACAAATACCGCGCTAAACAAGGCGAGCAAACGTATTTGAGCTATCTAGCCTTAACGCCTGCCACATCCAAAGACTCCGAAAACTAAGTCATCAACGTCAACGAGCTTCATCCTAGGTGAGAGGGCATCTTGTTTCTCACCTAGCACCTAGTTCATGCTCTTACGTGACCAAGCAGCTCACTCAGGAGTTCACCCTTGTACAGACATAGACGTATTGGGGTCATTTTTGGAGATTAAATGCCTCAGTATATTTTTCGTCAACGACCCAACGCACTCGCACTCTTGCTCATCTTTGTATCAAGTTGTACGCCGAGCATTCCCAGCCCATTTGCAGAAGATACTCCCCTACCTACCGCCGCACCGGAGGATGTAGGCTTAAACGCCCAAACCTTAGACCAACTTCGGGAGGTTATTCCTGATGATAGTGAACACAAATTACACAGTTTGCTGGTTGTCAAGGATGGTCAGCTAGCTTTTGAGGAATACTACAACGGCTACAGCCGCCATACCCCGCAAGATTTGCGCTCAACAACCAAAAGCATCACCTCGCTACTTGTTGGTATTGCTATTGAGCAAGGGTATTTGACAAGTGTTGATGCGAGCATGATGGACTATTTGGGGAATGCGTATCCAGACATTACTGACAAAGATGACATCAGTTTACGGAACTTACTCACCATGAGCAGTGGGCTAGATTGTGACGATAGCGACCGCAGCACGCGTGGGCAAGAAGACCGCATGTACCGCTCGAGCGACTGGGTTAGGTACTTTCTCGGGCTAGATGTCGTTAACCCTTCCGGCGATGTCACACGTTACTGTACAGGTGGTGTCGTTGCCTTGGGAGAGGTCATTGCGCAAGCAACTGATGAAGACTTTGCGATGTTTGCAGACCGCGTCTTGTTTGAACCTTTAGACATTAGAAATTATCAATGGGCACGGTTTGACGGCGATAGCAAAGTTGACAGCGGCGGGCACTTGCTACTCACCCCGCAAGGCATGGCCAAACTTGGCATGTTGGTGCTCGCAGAGGGTAATTGGCAAGGTCAGCAGCTTGTCTCGCGGCAGTGGATAGCTCAATCTTTACAACCTTACACAGAGATTAACGGCGTTGACTACGGGTTTTTGTGGCGGCAGTACAACATCCCTCAAGGCGGTCAAAACGTTGACGTGTTTACGGCTCAAGGTAACGGCGGCCAAGTCATTTTTATTGTGCCAGCGTTTGACCTTGTGGCTGTGAGTACCGCAGGCTATTACAACTCACCGGGCGCGCAGATTCCGTATCAGTTGTTTTTTAGTTATATTTTGCCTGCCGTACAACCCACAAACAACTGAGGTGAATTACCTGTTCTATAAAGGTTGAGTAAGTTCTTCGTCTTTGCTAAGCCGCTTGATAAACGCCACGAGTATTTGCACGATGCTATCAACATCCGCAAGATCAATCATCTCGCTGGGTGAGTGCATGTAGCGGTTAGGGATGGACACCACGGCTGTGGGCACACCACTGCGGTTTTTAGCGATGTCGTCGGCATCGGTACTGGTGTAAGCTGGCGCACTGGCTAGGCTGTAGCTCATGGACTCTGCCTCAGCGGCTTCAATGAGTTTGTTGAGGACGCCTCGGTGGACATAAGACCCAACTGAAAACTGCGGCCCTGACCCAAAGGGCGATTCGCCGGTACGCTTTTTGTCAACGCTGGGAATATCACTTGCGTGGGTGACGTCGATGGCAATCGCAACGTGAGGCTCGAGGCTATGGGATGCTACATACGCCCCAATGCCGCCAATTTCTTCTTGAACGGTTGCTACAGCCACAACTTGCGCGTCTGCATTTTCTGCTGCTGCTTGCTTGGCAACTTCCAGCACAATATACGCGCCAATGCGGTTGTCGATGGCTTTGCTAGCCACACGTCCGTTTAAGAGTTCTAAAAAGGGTTGCTCAATAACCGCAAAGTCGCCAACACGCACGTGTTGTTTGGCATCACTACCATCTTTGGCACCAATATCAATCCACATGTCTTCAATTTTGGAGACTTTACTGGCGTCTTCGCGCTTCATAAGGTGGATGGGTTTTTTGCCAATGACACCCACAAGTTCACTTTTGTAACCAACCACGCGCACCCGTTGCCCCACCAGTTGCTGGGAATCCCAACCGCCGACACCACTAAAATACAAAAACCCATGCTCATCTATATAGGTGATAATGAGCCCAATTTCATCCACGTGACCAGCTAGCATGACTTTAATGGCACCGTTTGGGTTAAACGTGGCAAAACTGTTTCCATAGCTGTCGGTACTCACCGCAGCATCCATACTTGTTGCGCGTTCACGCCAGACGGCTGCCGGTTTAGACTCAAACGAGCTGGTGCCCGGTGCAGCCAAAAGGTCACGGAGAAAGGTTTTGTCAGCGTCATTCATAAGGTGTTCTCCCAAATAGGTGCGGGTTTCATAGCTGTTATGGTAGCACTCTTGACAGTTAGCAAGATGACTTTATACATGCTATGTGTGTTCGAGGTTGATGGCATCTCAAACAAAGTTGTTGAGGCTCGACCTCAAGCTATCAATCGCAAGGTATTCTCATGGCTATGATGCCCCCCGGCTTTGACCATTTTCCAACCTTGCAAACAGGGCGGCTTAGCCTGCGGGCAGTTACAGATGCAGATGCAACCGCCTACCGCACCTTGCTGGCTGACGCTGAGGTAACTGCGTTCACAGACATTCCCGACGCGCCAACCGTCAAGCAGACCCAACGCCTTATCACCTGGATGATAGCGCTATTCTCCAAACGCAAAGGCTGTGCGTGGGCAATTGAGTATCAAGATACTCTCATCGGTGCCATTCGCATCAACCGGATTCACAAAAAAGAGCGCTGTGGGATTATTGGCTATGAGCTTAGCAACACTCATTGGGGGCAAGGCATCATGACCGAGGCTTTGACTGAGGTTGTGGGGCAAGGGCATACAACATTTGACCTGAACCGTCTCGAGGCATGGACCTCGCCTGGCAACCCTGGGTCGGACAAGGTGCTGCTCAAGTGCGGCTTTCAGTACGAGGGAACACTGAGGCAAAAATCGCACTTCAAAGGAAAGTTTCAGGATCTGAGGATGTTTGGAAGGCTCCAAGCAGATGAGCGTTAGCTACGCAGGAACAACAGCGTTAGTCACAGGAGCATCATCTGGTATTGGTTATGCGTTTGCAGTTGAGCTAGCAAAGCGAGGCTGTAACCTTGTGCTTGTTGCACGATCACAGGATAAGCTCGAGTCCCTTGCTGCCCACCTCCGTCAAACTTACAGCACAGATGTGCTTATTGTTTGCCAAGATTTAAGCCTCGAGGACGCTGCAACCAACGTATTTACCCAGACCCAACAGGCAGGTAAACACATTCATCTGCTGGTCAATAACGCTGGCTTCGGTGACGACAAACCTTTTGTAGATGTAGCGTTTGAAGCGCAACAAGCGATGATTAACCTCAACGTGCAAACAGTAAGTAACTTGACGCATCTCTATTTACCAGAGATGTTGAAACAACGTGCTGGCGGTATCATCAATCTTGCCTCAATTATCAGCTTTACACCCTTTCCATACATGACGGTTTATGCAGCAACCAAAGCGTTTGTTTTAAATTTTTCGCAAGGTTTATGGGCAGAGTGCCAACAGCAAGGTGTTCACGTGCTGGCGATGTGTCCTGGCAACACGGCAACTGGCTTTTTTACTGACATGGACATTGCTGATGATGAACTCAGCAGTATGGACACAACACATCATGTTGTCAACATTGCACTGGACGCACTGTATAAAAATCAAAGCTACGTGATTACTAACTGGCGCTTTAGGCTACTGTTGAGGCTTATTAGGTTTGTGCCTAGAGAGATAATGGTGAGGCTGTTAGGGAGATTAAATACACCAAGATAACCTTTCAACCTAAGATGGGGCTGACATTTGCACACTCAAAAGTTATGATTTGCACGCGATAACTATCTTTAGAAAGCGGCCTCATTACTATGCGCAGAAAGCAACTTCCCCAAATCAACCAGCAATCATGGCTACCCAATCACCTTAAAACGCTTGTTGCTGAGTTTCTAACTTGGTTTACAACCACTATTCGGGCAACCAAACCATTTGTCCCGTTTGTGGACGAGGCACTAGCACACGCGAATATTAGACGGCTTAATAATATCGATATAGCCGTTGGTGCAGGTATTGATGCAGTTAAACCTTATTTGGCAACAGATATTGAGGTTGTTAACCTCTCCCTAGAAACGTTTGACCCTAACTTAGAGGGTGCGTATTCATTTTTTAACTGCTTTCACACGCTCACCCCAGAGGATGCAACACGCTACCTCACCCAACTGGCACAAGCAGGCAAGCCAGTTATCGTCGCTGAGGGCAACAACGACAACTGGTGGCAAGCTGTTGGCATGACGGTATTTGTGCCGCTCACAGTCCTACTAGCCTCGCCGTTTGTGACGCCGTTTCGCTGGACACGGCTTGTATTTACGTATCTTTTGCCTGTACTCCCGGTCATCATTGTGGCAGACGGCGTTATAGCCTTGTTTAAGCTCTACAATCCAGACGACTTAAACGAGTTAACGGCGCAGATAGACGTGCCAAATTACACGTGGACAGCGGGTAAAGCTGACAATGGGCGCGGGGGTAAGATTATGTACTTGTTAGGTGGGTAATAATAATTTGCCAACCGATGAACTAAAAAATAATATTAAAAGTGACAAAGTACGTGTGTACGAGTTGCGGTGATAAAAATATTGCCAAGAAAGGTCAAAATCGTCATAAACCTAACGCTCCCACAGAACAGAGTCTGTATCAGCAATATGCGCAATATACCCACCTGGGTTAATGGGCATACGAATGCGACTACTTACAACAATGCCGTTAACTGGTGCGATGCACTCCTCGAGCACCTCACTTGTGACTGGATCTACAACCTTGCCTAAAAGCTGTCCTTTTTTAACAACTGCAGACATGTTGGCAGTCGGCTCTTTGAGGTAAAAGCCACCCGTGAGGGAACGGTACACATAATAGTTGCTAACCATCTTCTGCTCTTCAGGCAAGACTGGCTCACCCTCTATTAACCCCAAGTGCTTGAGGATGTTATGCGTACACACCACGGCATCGTCAATTGTTTCATCAATAATGCCACCGCCGCCCGTTTCAACGACTAGCGGCACAATATTATTGATTAAGCACTGACCATTAAGCATGGCCGGGTTGGCTTCGTGTTGTCGCCACCAGATAATCCGTGACCCAAACGCTTTCGCCATACCCATAATTTTGTCATTCATAGCTTTGGCGTAGTCACTATCTATCTGAACATCTGTGCCACCTTCACCCACACCGTCCGCACCGCCACCAGCAACGGCGGCACCAATGGCACCCAGAAACCCTTGAATGGCGGTCATCTATTCCGTCCTGCTGTCGATCTCAGCCCCCTGTGTAACGCCGGTCATAGCGCGCGCCAAGAGAGGTCA
>JBCCBI010000037.1:0-20367 GCA_039034155.1 Deinococcota bacterium
AACCATTGTTGTCATGTGTGACTTAAAGAAATTGAGACATTTTGCTTGTATCTTGATTGCCTGCTAAACTTGTTTTTATAACCCGCAAGACTGTACTCGAGCAGATTCAAACTAAACTGCAAAGTGCTGATAACAACATCTTAAATGATGTCCTGTACTTACTTAATACTTCATATCCATTAGACGACTGGGACAAAAAAATTATTGCGGATAGCAATGCGGGTAAGTTTGATGACCTTATAAAACAGCTACAACAAAATCATGCTGACGGTAAGTATGACGTGCTTACTGATGGTCTTAAGCGCAACTAGTACCCTATATGTTGTAATCCACACTGCTAAATATTTTTGAATTGATTGAGCCATAATGACAATATGCTCGAGCATCGCACCGATGCGTCTTTCTGGCGTCACTACTACAAGCCACCACTGGTATTCAACTGGTTGCAGACAAGCAGTACAAGCTATTACAAGCCAACCCTGAACATCCTTTACTACAACTCAAGCCTGTAGGTAAGTTTTGGTCAGTGCGCGTGAACAGAAACTACCGTGCCCTTGCTATTCCTGTTGACGGTGGTCTTTATTGGTTTTGGATAGGTACGCATGATGACTACATGCAGATTCTTAAAAAATAACACATTTAAATTGCTCACGAGTCGACAAGAAAAACTGGCAGCAATATAATCTAGACTCGATTTTTGAGGCTGCTCGAGCCCGTACGCAATCATGGATATAAGCGCACCCACTAGATAGGTCGTAAGAGGAGGTAGCGCCACATCTCACTTTGGTGGCCCGAGTACTCCTCCTACACCTTTTCCGGTATAATCATGCAGCAGCTTGCAAATTCAAGCAAAACACATTTAAGGGAGAAGAGCATGTGCCATCCAGTTATCATGGAATACGTCAAAGGCAAAGCGCTGAGCCGCCGCGATCTCTTTCGCAGATCAGCCGCAGCAGGCGCGGCTATTGTTGCTGCCAACGTCATGTCAAACAGACCCGTCATGGCCCAGACGCCCAGCCGAGTTGTCGATCTGACCCACACACTTACTTACGACTTCCCGACCTATTTTGGTGAGCAGCAGTTTTTTGACGAGCAGGTTTTTAATTACGCAGAGCACAGCTTTAACCTTAAAGAAATTCGCATAAATGAGCACACAGGCACGCATATTGATGCGCCACTGCACTTTACCGATGGCGGCACGTCAATTGATGAAGTTCCGGTTGAGTCTCTCGTTTGCCCACTCGCCATCGTCGATATTCGTGAGAAAGCCGAAGCTGACCCAGACGCACAGGTAACGCCAGACGATTTAACTGCCTGGATTGCAGCCAACGGCCCTATTCCAGCGGGCGCGTGTGTTGCACAAAACGCGGGCTGGCAAACCAGGTTAGGTACGCCCGGCTTCCGCAATGCTGACGACGAAGGCGCAATGCACTTCCCCGGGTTTCACGTAGAAGCTGTGCAGATGTTGCTCGAGGAAACTGAGGCTGGCGGCGTCGGTGTGGACACGCTGTCTATTGACTACGGTCTCTCTCCAGATTTTGCGACGCACTACGAATGGCTACCTGCCAACCGTTGGGCAGTTGAGAACATGGCAAACCTTGACGAGCTGCCTGCAATCGGTGCGACGCTTGTGGTTGGCGCGCCCAAACATCAGGGCGGTACTGGTGGGCCCTGCCGCTTAATTGCCTTAGTTTGATAGACACCATTTCCCTTCTAGTCGATGACGTTACCATCCACGATAACGTCATTGACTTCTAGAAAACACCTTGAGTACTAGTTATTCAATCTTGGTGAGGGTGTTCGCCTAGTATCGGAGGGTTCTACCAATATTCTTTCCAATTGATCCTTTAAAGGATTGGGTTTCGAGCATCAACGGGACAATGCTTGTGTAGAAACAGCTATTGATTTCGGTGGAGACTGTATAAAGTCTGGAGAGTTTTTTAAGCTGTTCAGTTGCAATCGGTGTAATTAGTCATCCCCAAGCCACTTAAGAAAGCGTTCCAAGTCGTTTTTATCAAATGAGACTCGAGGGTTCATCGTCATAAAAAACTTTAGTAGCGCAGACACATCTGGGGGCGAGGTTTGGCGCAAGCAATGTAGCATTCGGTGGCCATGCAATAGCGTATAGGGTAGCAGGCGACTGTCGGCCATCACTTGTCGTAAAACATCGAGCTTCTTTACCTGAGAATGCACCCCCGATGCCCTATAGCCATAGCGTCGTATAAACGGGGCTAGTAGCCCTTCAATAATGGCAATTTCAGATGTCGTAAGCTCGGTTTGCCAACTCAGTGATGGTGGTTGCCTGAGCTGTAGAGGTTGATGAGCAGACTGTAGCCATAAAAACGGTGGACTGTCCACAGGGCTGTGGTTGTGGTGCTCGAGCACACGTTCATCCCAAGATAGGTCTAAAAATGCAAGGATGCGGCGTAAAATGCCTTCAGGGTTAGCAAGTAAAGACTCGAGCTTAACCTCTAAAAGTTGGGAGTGTGCCTGTGGCACCTTAGACAACATATGCCGCACAAACAGCGCGTTGAGCAACGTCCCCGGAGGTGCCCATGGCATCTGCATCAGCGAGGTGATGACCGCGCGCGGGTCGCGCACCACGTGGATGACCTTGGCCGCAGGGAAACTGTCCCAAAGCTTGCTCAAGTACAAAATACTAGTGGGGGTTTTATCGCCAATATGCGTACGCTCATATTGGCGGGCTTTGGTTTTAAGAATAGTCTGCATTGCGTCAGCGACTGAGGGTCGGTATCGAAGGGCAGCAAGCTGCCCTTCGATAGAACGCGGCTCGAGTCTCAACCAAGCAAACGCTAAGCTACGCTGATAACGCCTAAACCAGTCTTGCCCATGTTGATAAGCAGCTTGATAAACCTGTGGTGTGAACGAAAAAAAGCTAGCTTCAAACGTCAGATACACCCGCGGATGGGCATTCAAGATAGCCCGCAACAAACTGGTGCCAGAGCGACCTGTTCCCAATATAAAGATCGGACTCGAGTCATCTGGCATCACAAAAGTACTGTATCGCACATATGCATTAGCCGTATGATACAGGTACAGTGGCGCGAATTGTTCTACAAAGTTTTGGCTCTTGGGGAGATGTTCAACCCTTTATTCGTTTGGGGCGGGCCTTAAAACAAAAAGGGCATATTGCTGTGATTGCTACACTGCCACACTATCAGCCTGCGATTCTCGAGGCGCGACTCGAGTTTTATCCTATTCGTCCTTACATCGACCCCACCGATCCTGATCTTCTTAAGCGTAGCATGCAACCCATGAGCGGCTTTTGTTATTTGCTTAAACGGGTAGCCTTTACCAACCTTGATGAAACCTATGTCGACACCCTCAACGCAACCGCTGACGCCGACGTCTTTGTGACAGGCTCGCTGAGCTTTTTAGGGCCACTGATTGCAGCTAGGCAGGGCATTCCCTGGGTGCGTGGTGTATTGCAACCGAGTTTGTTGCTGTCGCGCTATGACCCACCACTGTTTGCAGCCACGCTGACAGGACGTTGCATACAGCGCAGCAAGCCGCTTTATTCCTTTCTCGTAGCTTGGCTAAGGTGTCACAGTCGGGTGTGGGCAAAACCGCTATTCGAGCTTGAAAAGCGCTCTGGCTTAAGCGATATCATCACCGCCAACACCTCAACTATGACGTCAAATAACCACCTAAAGCAGCCTGAGACATCTTTAAACCATCCCATTTTTGGCACTCGAGGGAGCCAGCAAACCCTAGCCCTGTTTTCAAAGCATTTTGCGCCGCCCCAAGCAGATTGGCCCGCCAACACCCTCACAACAGGCTTTCTTTTTGACGACGCAGCCGCGAGCCTGCCACGCGAGCTAGCTGCCTTTATCAGCTCGGGTAGTGCGCCGATTGTCATCACATTGGGCTCAGCCGCGATTCAGCAGGGTCAAGACCTCATACCTCGTTTAATTCAAGCAACTCGAGCCTTGAATCGACGTGTTGTTGTCGTGTCAGACACTGTTTCTCTGACACGACAAATCGACAAGGTGATGATGATAAAAAAAGCACATCACAGCGCGCTATTCCCCCATGCTGGGGTCATTGTCCATCATGGGGGCATGGGAACGACGGCAGACGCCTTACGCGCCGCGCGCCCTACGCTTGTACTACCTTTTTCGCAAGATCAACCCGATCATGCCCTGCGAGTTGATCGTCTAGGTGTCGGACTTATGTTAAACCCACAAGTAGCAGCGGTAAGAAACATCCAACGTAAGTTGAGGCGTCTTATAAAAGAACCATCTTTTGAAAAAAATGTACAGGTGCTTACGTCCAAGCTCGAGCAGGAAAACGGCCTCACCATCGCTTGTGATGCGATTGAGGCTGTTCTGTAAACAAATGACTATCAACGAGCGGCTTACCTCACTAACATGCACCTAATAGCGCAAAATCACGCCACCAATGGACAAACCTGCCCCTGTCCCCACCAGCAAGACGCGCATCCCCCGCTTGAGTTGACCTGTTTTGATAGCCTCATGCAGCGTAAGCGGGATAGAGGCGGCGATGGTGTTACCTAAAGAAGATAGGGTTTGAACAATTTTTTCGCCCGACCACTTTAAGCCCCCTGCCAGTTTTAGACCCATTCGACTCGCCTGGTGTGGAATCACCACATCGATGCCGTCTAGTGACTGAGATAGCCCTGTTCGCAGGGTCTCGAGAAAGCTAGGAAGATGTTTACGAGCAAGCCGCAACACCTTACGTCCTTGCATATTAAACACATACAGCGCGTGCTTATCTTGGTCATAGTGGTAGCTGGGTTCAAAGGAGGCACCTGCAAAGATTTCAGTAAGCCGCACTCCGTCGCTATACGTAACAAAATGAGCCGATTCGAGGCAGGCGCTTTCGTCAGGTGCACTGCGGCTTACCACCACGGCGGCGGCAGCGTCACCAAACAGGGCAGCTGACTCGGGCTGTTCAAAATTTAAGCCCACCGAGGCGATGTCAGAACTGACGATCAAAATACGCGTGTAGCGGCCTGTCGCCAGCAAACTTGCCGCCGTGTCAAGTCCCACCACAAAACTTAAACAAGTCGCGTTGATGCTCATCGCAGCAATACCGTGGGCCGCGCGTCCTAGTTCTTCTTGAATAAACGGCGCATTTTCAGGCAGCATATGCTGATGGGTACCCGAAGCATTTAAGATCAGGTCGATATCAGTGAGGTCGCAAGCTGCATTAGCAAGGGCATCTTCGGCAGCTCGAGCACCCATAAATGCATTGGTTTCACGTTGATGATCAGCCCAGCGGCGTTCATGGACACCCATCCACTTACTGATCCAACCCGTGGGAAGCTGGCAACGCTGCTCGAGCTCCTCATTTCTGACAATCCTTTGGGGCAAATAACACCCAACCCCTTCGATTTTGAGGGGCAATGGTTTAAGCAGCGGTGCTTGAAGAGGTCGTGAGGCAGTTTGTGTGGGCATCGTGTCTCCTTTGTGTACTCTTTTTATGTGCTTCCTATAGTCTCAGGAAAGGTTTTCCGTCTTACACGGCGCAGTTTTTGGATGCCACTTTCAAATTGATAGGGGGCAAACTCGAGACCTGGCATGGTGAGTTGACGGTCGGCTGCAAAGGCAGCAAGTCGCCCTTGCAAAGCATGAATAGACTCAGGGCGGTAGGGCGCAAGCTGGATGAGAAAATGGTGCGGCGAGTTTTGCTGAATGGCGAACTGCTCGAGCCCAGCTAAGTCAAAAAAGCTACGGATTTCATCAGGGTAAATTCGCTTTGGTACAGCCTGTTGACGGGGCCAGTCAAACACATCGCCCTCGCGCCCTTCAACCCGTACTGCTTGCATAACCGACCCGCAATCACAGGTGGTTTCACGCAGTAGGTCATTGAGTCGATAGCGCACAATGGGCTGGGTTTTGCGCCAAAAATCTGTGATGATCGGGATAAAGCGCCCACGTTCAAGCGGTTCTTTTTGCACTAACATGACATCTTCATTGAGGTGGAGGGTGCCGCGTGTGCAAGTCACGCCCAAAAACCCTTCAGTGGCTTGATAAATCTGCCCTACAGGCAAACCAAAGGCGTTTTCAATCGCGGCTTGATCGATAAGTTCTAAGACCTCGGCACCTGCAAACAGCTGACGCGGACGAAACTCGAGCCTAGCTATCTGCTCAGCTAAAGCCCGTAACCGCGATGGTGGCGCGACGATGACCGTGGGCTTAAGGTTGTTAAGGTAAGCAATCTGCGCCTGCACAGGCGTCGCCAGATCAAAATAGGCAAACTGCACCCGGCGCGAGCGCACGCTGCTATAAAGGTTGCTATTGGCGCGCAAAAATAGCGCGATTCGCTGACGTTGTCGCCACACCTGTGGCAGCACTTTAGCGAGGATATTGCCGGCCCACTGGTAGCGCTCGCGTTCGCTGGCTAAAAAGATACCGCGCTCACCACTTTGCCCTCTAGACGAAGTTCCTGATGATAAGCCTACGCTTAAGCCCGAAATGATGGGGGTGGCACTGGGGTCACGCTCGGCTCGACGTGCCGTTTCAAGAGCATAGTCCCGCTTAATACCTTGGATGTTGAGCCTCTCAAAATGCGTCATAAAGCTAGCTCGCTCGAGCAGCGGCACAGAGGCAAGCTCGTTGGGGTTGATCTCAGCGTAAAACGGTATGTGCGCTTTGAGCCAGGCAAGATGATGGTACAAACGATGCTGCTGATAGCGCACGAGCTGTTCACGGCTACTAAACTGACGCAAACGTGCAGCGACAAAGGCTTTGGCAACTTCAAGCTGGGGTAGCACGGCTTCGCTCCTTACTGCTGGTGAGCATATCTTCATACACTTCAGCGCAGTGCGACGGGATGATACGTGCCTCGGGGTGCAAACACTGAAACCGCTCGAGCTTGTCAAAACTATCCTGGAACGCCTGCTGGTCGGCCATCATCAGACGGCTCAGGGCTGCCGGCAAGACGTGCTCGCGCAAGGCGCGGCTGTGCCAAACGGCGTCTGCAGCCATTAAAACCTGTCCCGTTTGCGTCTTGACCAAAAGTCCCATCTGTCCCTTGGCGTGGCCTTCAAGCTCGAGGGCTAGCACGCTTCCATCTGCAAAGAGATCAACGCCTTGCTCAAAGGGCGCAGCCTTATCGTCAAGGGACTTAAAATCAGCACCTGACAGCAAACGACAGCGGTCAGCAAAATCATCGGGTAGTAAGTCGGGCACAAATGCCTGACGAGTAGCGTTCCAGCCACGTAAATCTTTGATAGCCTCGTAGCTGCGCTGCGAACAGATAAACTCTGCCTTGGGAAAATCGCGCAAACCCGCAATATGATCGGCGTGAAAGTGAGATATGAAAATGTGGCGCACCTCATCAGATGAGCGCCCTTGAGCGTGTAGCTGCGCTTTGGCAGCTTCTTCGGCAGAGCAGGTCACAGGTAACAGAGCAGCGTAAAGCCGTGTAGGAAAACGCCGTGTGGCGGTAAAGAAATGCTCCGCATAGCCGGTATCAAACATCATTAGACCTTCACGAGGATGCTCGAGCAGTGCAAACAGTGCAGGAAAACGCACCAGCTTCCAAGCCTCACGGGGAAAGACCATACTGTGAAGCTGTTGGCAGTAGCCTGCTGACATGATGCTTACGTTGACCATCGTAATGTTCCTAACCTTGCTGGTAGGCTGCGATCACCTGCTCGAGTCCGTCCTCCATCGACACCTTAGGTTCATAACCAAGATCACGCTGGGCAGCGCCAATGTCCAGAGTCATGCTCTTCCCCAACACCGTCACACCATAGCGTGTTAGACGGGGTTCTTTATGAGGTAGAAACAGCTTGTGAGTAGCCTCAAGGCTAGCAGCGAGAGTGTAGACAAGGCGGTAAGGAAGCTTATGTCGTGGCTCGGGCAGCGCTAGGGCTCGAGCTAGGTGCCCGATCACATCCCACAGACGTACAGGCTCACCGTTGCTAATGTTATAGACCTTGCCCAAATGTTTGCTATCTGCCTGCGCGCACAATAGCAAGGCGTCAACCACATTATCGACATAGCTTAAATCTGCCACATTGTCACCAGAGCCAATAATCGGCAGACGCCCCGCCTGCAAGGCTGCAATGAAACGCGGAAAGATGGCATTGTCACCTGGCCCAAAAATAGCCCTAGGACGAATGCTAATCACAGCAAGTTTGGTACTTGCCCGCTTAATTATATCTTCGGCTAGGCGCTTGCTGTGGGCATACAGGTTAATGGCCTGCTTGGGCAGTGGGTCATCTTCTTTAACCATCATGCAGTCCTGTCCATTGACGTACAAACTAGGGGTCGAAACATGAATGAGCCGCTGTACGTTGTTGACAAGACAAGCGTCTACAACATACTGCGTTCCCATAACATTGGCCTCGAAAAAGTCCTGTTTATCGCCCCACGGTGACGATAATGCCGCCGAGTGAAACACCCACTCAGCCGCTTGCATCACTTTGTTGAGACCTTGTTTATCGGTCAAATTAACCTTCGCAAAGCAACTCCCTAGCGGTGCAGATGCTTTTAGCTGCCGCCCTGTAAACGTAACATCATGACCGTCGCGCAGCAGCCGCATCACCAAATGCCACCCAAGAAACCCTGTACCCCCAGTGACCACAACCTTCATCAGTACACTTTAGCCCTTTATAATGACAGTTGAGGGGACAACAAAGCACATCACCTCAAAAGACACAACTGAACAAGACTGAAACCTTCAGATCTCGAGCCCCTCAACTTGCCACGTATGCTTAACCGGCCCTCGTCCTTGCCCCACCTGCCGCTTCGCACCCGCTACGATCGCTCCGGCCACAAACGCTTTGGCTTTTTGAGCAGCAGTCAACACGGTCTCACCTTTGGCGAGGTAGGTCGCACAGGCTGCGGCTAGGGTGCACCCTGTGCCGTGGGTGTTGGGGGTTTCTACGGGTGTAGCCTCGAGCCAATGCACCTCACCATTTTGAAGCGCCAAGCAATCCAAGCTGCGGTTAGAAGTTAAGTAACCACCTTTAATGAGAACCGCGTGGGGGCCGCTTGCAAGCAAAGCTTTGGCGGCCCTTGGTATATCGCCGGAACTGCGAATTTCCGTGCCGCTCAAAATTTGCGCTTCACGCAAGTTGGGCGTGACTAACATGGCTTGACCAAACAACCTTCGTTTGTAAGCGTCGATGACCTCAGTTTCGACAATGAGCGCGCCTGAGCTGTTAACAAGCACTGGGTCAATGACTTTCGGGCAGTTGATGGCAGCCAGTTTGCTAGCAACTAAATCAACTAGCTCGAGCGTCCCCAACAAGCCCGTCTTAAGCCCGTCTACGCCAATATCGCTGCTGACAGCATCAAGCTGTGCCGCCACAAACGCTGCTGGCAAACGCTCCACCGCTTGTACGCCGAGGGTATTTTGGGCAGTGAGGACCGTCGTCACGCTCATGCCGTAAACGCCGAGGGCGGTGAAGGTTTTGAGGTCAGCTTGGAGGCCTGCTGCGCCACCACTGTCTGAACCAGCAATAGTGAGTAAGCGGGGCTCTACGATATCTGCTCGAGCGTCACTCATTTACAGGGTCTTTCGATTTTACAGGGTCTTCCGCTAAGGTCTTCCAGCGGTCACGAAGGGGGCTAGTATCATTTTGTAGAGCGCTCACAAGGCTTGCGGGATCGTCACTTACGTGCACCATCTCGAGCATCTCCCGTTTCAAAAAGCCATTTGTCACAGAGGTTTCAAAAAACGTCAGCAACGCATCATAAAAACCTGCCACGTTCAAAAGCCCATGTGGTTTTTGGTGCAAGCCCAACTGCGTCCAGGTGACCATCTCACAAAATTCATCTAACGTCCCGTAGCCGCCGGGCATACTAATAAACCCCTCAGCAAGGTCGGCCATGAGCGCTTTGCGTTCGCTCATGGTAGACACCGTATGTAATTCAGTAATGCCGTGGTGAGCCAGTTCTTTATCTACCAGTAAGCGGGTGATGACGCCAGTGACGCGCCCGCCGGCTGCCAGCGCACTATCAGCGACCACACCCATAAGTCCCACGTGACCGCCACCATAAACCAACGTGAGTCCTGCCTCAGCAATGGCTGTACCAAGCGCTGTTGCTGCCTCTTTGAACACCGGGTCACTGCCCATGCTTGCCCCACAAAATACCGCGACAGAATGCATGGCTTAATTTACCATGTACTAAGCGCTTGATTTGAGGGACACGGTTTATGCTCAACACGCAAAGAATCAGCCTTTATGTTGATGTCAGCATAGTCGAGGCCATCAACGTCACCCACTCCGTCCAAAAACACACCTGTTACGAACATTTTGTCTAGAAATCACTCTAGAGACTGATGAAACGTTCACCGGATTAACACTAGTCCGGCTCGAGCTAGCGCGTACAATAATGTCTGTGAACTCACTTACCTCTCGATTGCACTTGCAGGTTGTACCTAACCTCTTACTTCTAATTATGCTGATGGCAATATCTCATGGGCAGATAGAACCACAAGTAACTAATGAACTCGCAAATGCACCACGTTATAGCCTCGAGCTAAGCCTCGCAGATGACCTAACTAGCGTGACAGGCGTGCAAACAGTCGCCGTCACCAACACCACCAATGACATTCTTGACGAGCTTTATTTTCACCTGCACCCCAACCTCATTGGCGGCGAGTTCACTATCACACAACTCAGTCTGGCAGGGATTGAGACAGATATTACTTTCAACGACGCGCAGACGCTCTTGCAGGTGACACTCCCTGGCGGACTTTTTCCAGGTGAGGTGGCTACCGTCAGCCTCACCTACAGCCTCCGCGTGCCACAAGTGATGGGGCGCAACTACGGGATTTTGAGTTTACAAGAAGGCATTTTGAGCCTCCCCCACGCCTACGCCATATTGGCAGTTTTTGACGAGGCAAGTAATACCTGGGATATCGATAGCCCACCCAACCACGGCGATTTGGTCTATAGCGACACTGCTTTTTACAACGTGACATTGCACGGGCCAGTAGGTGCCGTCATCGTCAGCAGTGGGCAAACGTTGAGCCGCGAGGTCACTACCAACCGCCAAACCCTACAAGTAGAAGCCGGACCAGCCCGCGATTTTTACGTATCCGCCAGTTTTGACTACGAGGTTTTAAGAGCTGAGGTAGGTCTTGCCAACGGTAATGTTGTAGGGATTAATAGCTACTATCAACCGCGTAGTGACACCCATAAACAACGCGCAGAGGAGGTACTCGAGCACACCATCGACGCCCTAGAACTCCTCTCGGGTAGCCTTGCTCCCTACCCCTACAGTGAATTTGACATTGTCCCGATGGTTACCAGCGCACTTGGGCTCGAGTTTCCGGGCATCATTGGACTTTCGACCAACCTTTACGAAGATGTCAACATTGGGCGCTTACCCTCTCAAGCGTATCTGGAAAGCACCGTCGTTCACGAGGTTGTTCATCAATGGTTTTACAACCTAGTTGGCAGCGACCAAGTCAGTGAACCTTGGCTAGATGAAGCCACCACCCAGTACTTAACTCTGCAATATTTCAGACAACACTATGGCCCACGTTCGGGACCCGCCCAAGCGTTCAGAAATGGGCTCGAGGGGCGCAGGCACAGTGTGTTTACCGAGCGCAAAGTGGGGCAAGCGGTAGCCGATTACAGCTCGAGGGAATACGGTGCCATCGTCTACGGTTTGGGGCCACTAGTGCTGGTCGATTTAGCTGATCTCATTGGTGAAGAAGTACTGATGGGCTTTTTCCGAGAGTACACGCTTCAAAATGCCTGGCAGCGGGTGGATGGTGAGGAGTTTGAGGAGCAGCTCGAGGCTTACTGCAACTGCGTGTTAGATGAGTTTTTTGAGACCTGGGTGCGCTAAAAATTGAGCGTAGATAGCATCAGTCCAGACCACTTTAGAGGTTGTAAACTAGCACTTATTCACAATCACAATATTCTTGTTTACAAACGAGACAATCGTGATGATATACCTTTTCCAAATATGTGGGATTTACCCGGCGGTGGTAGAGAAGGTAACGAATCGCCAGAAGCATGCGTTTTGCGAGAACTTATTGAAGAATTTGGCATTGCTCTTGCTGTTAGTGACCTAGGCTACCGCCAACGCTACAAGCTTAATCACCTTGGAGGATATGCGTACTTTTTTGCTGCCCAACTACGCCAGCAAGATATTGACAATATTTCGTTCGGTGACGAAGGTCAGTATTGGCAGTTGATGGACATCAGTAGCTACCTTGCACATCCTGACGTTATAGCGCAGCATAAAGTAAGACTGCTGGATTATCTTAAAGTGCACACTTCATAGCAAGCTCACAATCATCCTATGAACATTCGCTTTTACATCGACCCCGATACAGGACTTCCTCATGTGTACGATCACAACGTTACTGAAGATGATGTGAGAGACGTACTTTATAATGCAGGCGAAGACAGGCAAGGACGCAATGGCTCGAGAGTTGCTCTAGGTCAAACATCTACAGGGCGTTACCTACGTGTGATCTATGTTCCCGATCCAGTACCCAACAGTGTTTTTGTAATTACTGCTTATGACCTTACAGGCAAAGCTTTGGCTGCCTACAAGCGCCGCTATAATAAGAAAGGAGGTCATTCATGAAACCTGAACTCCCCAAAGGATTTACTGAGGAGCAAGTGAAAAGTATTCTTAAACATTACGAAACCCAGACAGAAGATGAGGCTATTGCTGAAGACGAAGCCGCACTCGCCCTAGAAGAAACACTTATGCAAGTACCGCTCGAGCTTGTTGCAGACGTTCGGGCACTGATTGCCAAACGGCAAGCAAAGCGTTGAGATTATTTATGCTGTGCTAGCATCAGTTTATGAAACTGACGGCGGTGTTTGAAAAAGTAGAGGAAGGTTACATCGGCTTCACGCTGGAGCTGCCGGGTGCCAATACCCAAGGTAAAACGCTCGAGGAAACCCGCGAAAACTTGCAAGAGGCTATTGAGTTGGTGCTCGAGGCTAACCGTATACTCACGCTACAAAATAGCTAGCCTCTCGCAGCTTGAATCGCAGTGAGCGCAATCGTGTAGGTAATATCATCCACCAACGCCCCCCGCGACAAATCGTTCACAGGCTTGCGCAAACCCTGCAACATCGGCCCAATACTGATGACATGCGCGCTGCGCTGCACGGCTTTGTAGGTGGTATTGCCCGTGTTGAGGTCGGGGAAAATGAGTACTGTTGCGCGCCCGGCTACCGGACTATCCGGTGCTTTGCTGCGGGCCACACTCTCTACAGACGCTGCGTCGTACTGCAAGGGGCCATCAATAAGGATGTCTGGACGGCGCGTTTGGGCAAGTTCCGTTGCTTGGCGCACTTTGTCCACATCTGCACCAGCACCCGAACTGCCTGTGCTGTAGCTAATCATCGCCACGCGGGGCGTAATGCCAAAGGCAGCAGCGGAATCCGCACTTTGAATGGCAATATCTGCCAGTTCCTCAGCAGTGGGGTCAGGGTTGATGGCGCAATCGCCGTAGACAAGTACTTGCTCCGGCAAACACATAAAAAAGATAGAGGACACCAGCTTAGCGTCTGGATGCGTTTTGATGAATTGTAAGGCCGGGCGCACCGTGTTAGCAGTGGTGTGCACTGCACCGGAAACGAGCCCATCTACTTCATCCAAGTACAGCATGAGAGTACCGAGGACAACGGTGTCTTCGAGAGCTTCCGCAGCGAGGACGTCGGTCATCCCTTTGTGTTTGCGCAAGCCTACGAGTGTGGGCACGTACTTGGCGATGAGGTCGGATGTGGGTTCGATGATCTCAATACCTTCTAAACTTACGCCTTGTGTTTCAGCCACGCGGCTAATGCTTTCCCGAGCGCCAAGCAGCACACAGTGAGCAATCCCTCGTTTAGTACAATCTGCAGCGGCTCTGACCGTACGTGGTTCGTCACCTTCGGGTAGGACAATACGCTTGCCAGCGGCTCTGGCCTGGCTTGCCAAACGGTATAAAAACGCAGGTGGTGACAAACGCGGGTCGAGGTCGGTGGCACAACGCGCTTTGAGCCAGTCTTTGTCGAGGTGCTCAGCGACGGTATCCATCGCGTTACCAATGCGGGCGAGGTCGTCTACCGGGACTTCTAGGTTAAGTCTCGAGGTCATACTAGCGGTCAAATAAGAATCTGTCTCTACCAAAAGTAGCGGCAAGCCCGTATCAAAGGCAGCTGCACAAAGTTTGAGCACGCGTTCATCTGGCGGATAGCCACTGGTGAGCAAAATACCAGCCAGCGGCACGCCATTGAGCGCTGCTAAACAGGCAGCGGTGATGATGTCATCGCGGTCACCGGGCGTGATGATGAGCGTGTTGGGACGAAGTACCTCGAGCATATTAGCTAGTCCGCGCGCGCACAGCACCACGTCATCTACCCGGCGTTTGTCCATATCACCAGCGATGAGCACCTCAGCATCTAAGAAATTAGCCAAATCTTTGGTACGGGGCGATACCAAGTTAGGTTGCCACGGCACCGCGCCAACGAGTTTGAATGTTGAACTAAACATGTCACAGCGCTCGAGCAAAGATGCCGCCGTCACTTGCTCTTCAATAGCCCTCGGCGGTTCCGGCAAAATACTACCCAGCGCACTGAGCTGAATTGGTGCGTTGAGTTTGTTGACAATGCACCCCAGCAGTTTGCCGTCGCCGATGCCGCCGTAAAGTTGAGCGGTTAGTTCAATGCGTTCCTCGAGCTGACCCACATCACCTTTGCCCATAGACGCAACCAAAATCACTTCTGCCCCAAGGGTTTGCACAATTTCCGCGTTGAGGGTATCTGCGTAAGGCTCGCTGCTACGCGTCACCAAACCTTCCACCACAACAACCTCAGCATTGTCTTTAATCTGATTAAAGGTTTCGATAATTTCACTCATCAAGTGGGAACTTTTGCCCTCGCTCAGGAGCACTTCCACATGGTGAAAATCAAGTGGGTCAGGTGGATTAAGGTTGGTCAGTTCGCGAATGAAGTGGCTCGAGCGCTCTTTTTGGGATGATAATTCCACATCACGGTTTGGATTTACGCCACTCGTCTGAGCAATCGGTTTATAAAAACGCACCCGCAAACCCATCTGGTCAAGGGCGCGTACCAACCCCAAACTTACCGAGGTCAGCCCCACACTAGGGCCTGTGGGTGCTAAATAAAAAACGTGCGTACTCATGCGCATCACCTTCCGGGTGTTGCAGATATGTAGTTACCAAACGTCCATTCAAAACATGTCTACTGACGATGCTGACATAACAGTGTCATAGCTGTGCTCTACGATAACAAACGTCGTCTTTAGAAACTGCGTTTCAGTCTTGATATCTGTCGTCAAAGCATTTTCGTCAACAGCATCGTCACATAGTTGGTACAGATTTGTAAGATGCCTTTGTCCTTAGCGGTTTAGTTAAGAAGATACCTACGTATAAACATCTACGTATAAACATCTACGTATCAACATCTACACATCAACATCTGCACATCAACGCCAAAACATCACCATAAGAGATGGCTTCATAGTCGCTCGAGGAGGATTTTTTAGGTGTATCACCCTTCGAGGATGCTTATAAAGATGATATCTCAACATTCACCTGTTAAAGACAGCTAAGAAAGCCACTCAATCTAGCCATTCTTGCGCTGTTCTAGGTGCGTCACTAGCACTGTCAGAGGCAACTTCGACCGCGACCGGCGTTTTGTCCGTTTCATCTTCACGCGTTGCCCACGCTGGAAACGGAAACGAGAGCATCATCGGTGTGGGTACATCTGGCTGATGCACTACCATCGTGCCCGGCGCAAGAATAGTTGCGCGCATTCTAAAACTGCCCGGCATAAAACGGTATTCGCTGCGTTCAGCTTCAGCAGCGTCCAAACGCCCTACCACTCGCACCGCTGCGTTACTGACAATGCGCCGTTCAACCTCGCTCGCCGTTTGCTGCGCCCCAATGAGGATGATGCCCATGCTACGTCCGCGTTCAGCAATGTCTAAAAGCACGTCTTTAATAGGGCTGGTGCCTTCTGCCGGGGCGTATTTGTTAAGCTCGTCTAGCACCACAAACACCTGCCCACGTTGGCGTGTTTCTTGTTGACTAAAGACTTGCTTGAGGAGTACCCCAACCACAAACATCTGCGCCAGTGGAGCAAGTTGATGAATGTCCACCACGTGAACTTGCTCATCGGAATCAAGCACCTCGAGCCGCGCTTCTTCCGCACGCTTCACGGGAATATCACCCCGAATAAGTTGTGACAAATATTTAGACGCACCGCGTAACCTGCGAATGAGCGCTTCCCGCGTGCCTTTAGCTTGGCTGGCTGCCCAAGTTTTATCGCCTTCACCATCGTCTTCATACAAAAGTTTGAGCTCTAGATAGGTGATGAGTTCACTAAACGTTTTTAAGCGCGTACCGGGTCTTAATCCTGCAATGCTATCGAGCGCACTACTGTCCAAACCTTCGTTCTCACCGATGGCAGTAACCTGACTAGGGATGTCATCTTCAAAGCTAAGTTTTTCGGGTACCTCGAGCCACGGTCCAGCTTGCCCTACAGCAAGTTTGGCCAGTTTTTCTTCAACATGGGCAACCAAAAATCCCAAGTTTGTCATGGCATCCCGTTCAACGAGCGCAAATGGCAACATGCGCTCGGCTGCAAAGTCATGTAATGTCCACACGTAAGCATGGGCGTCTTGCCGTTTGTTCGTGTCTGGCATCAAATTATTGCCAGCTTTGGCAGGTGCGTGTAAGGCAACACTGTCAAAGGCATTTGTAGGCAGATCACAAATTTCGTAGCGGGTTTGAGGGTGTTTGGTTTTGGCTTGCCACTTACCTTCTTTATCTGCAAAGTCTTTGTTTGGCTTGTCCAAAAACAGTAAATCTTGCCCTTTGACGTTAAAAATCAGCGCTTTACTGTTAACGTTCGTCATAATTGGCGCAACATCACCACGCTTTTTAGCGTTAAAAATGCTATACAACAAAAACAACGCATACGAGGTCTTGGTCGCAATCCCCGAAATACCCGAGATGTTAATGTGCGCACCTTTGCTACCGTTAATAAAGTCAAAATTGAGGTAGCCAGCATCACCGCTGCGTAATACCCCAGCGGGTAGCGGCGTATCCATGCTGTCCAGGTATAAAGCTTTGTCGAGGCTGTCAGCGCGGGCAGCGTAGACCTCATCCCCAGGGGCAGGCGGAATAAACTCTTCGGGGTTAACACGTGTCACTAACACATGCGCAGCATAGGCAACATTGGCTGGCATAAGTCCTTGGGTAACTAGCTCCGTGTCGCCATCAAACTGCACGCCTTCGTAGCGGCGGCGCACATCATCAACAATGCCGTAAAAGTTGACGGTGCTGCTGTCATCAGCAGGATCAGGGACAGCCGCATAAACGACATCATCCAGTTGAACTTTGGTGCCTGCGGGCACGGCAAACCAAAACTGCAAGGGCGTGGCGTCTTCAGTACCTAAGACCATGCCGATGTGAGTTTCATTATTAGATGTGTCTTGATTAGGTATATCTTGTGGATTCAAACTATCAGCCACCATAGCCTCCAAAGAGATATGCAGCAGTTGAGATGTCTCAAAACATTGAGGATAAACTTAATGCCGATTACTTCAAGCTTACATCACATCAACATTGCAACCTTGCTGGCAAAAGCTACTACTGAGACATTCAGATGAGATTGTCTAGCAGATGAGATTGTCTAGGAATACAGTTGAACAAATTAACTGCTGTCACGTCCTGATAAATAACGGGTGATGCGGCGGCGTACAACGGCGTGATTACCCATACGACGATGGAGTTCTGCCTCGAGCGCCCGAATAGGCAAAAGTTGCTGCGGCGCTCTAGGGTCTTGGTGTTGACGACTCGCCAGTTTGGGCAAGGTTAGGGTAAGCCAGTTGGCTAGGTTGATGACATCTTTTAAACGACCGTCTGGATCAGGTCCAGCGTAAGCTTGTAAACGCACAATGCCGGCCAAACTGTAGAGCCACGGACGCGGGTCACGGAGGCGCACAAACCACTCGAAATACTGTTGTTCAGGTCGTGCTGTTTTGACGACGTAAAGCGGTGAACGCTCGCCTTGCTCGAGCCGCTGCACCACAGCCAGTTGCTGCGCGTTAATACGAATGTTGTGAATGGTTTTAACGTACCCAAGGACGCTATCGTGCTTGCTGTTAATTGGGCGCGGGCCGTCACAAATAATCAGCGCATTTGGGTGCTCACCAGCGAGTTTGGCAGCTAGATTCTGCTCAGCATGACGCATTTCATCCTGTAGTTTTTTCACGACAGCATCAGCATCTTTTTGGTCGGTGGCAACAATTCTGTACTTTAAATTGCCAATCTGTACGGGTGCATTGGCAGCTAGCTCGAGCGCGTCATCATCGGCAACACGGGTGTAACCGTCACTTAGCGCGCAGATTCGCGCAATCTCGAGCGCCTCGACAAACTCTGCCCGGCGGCTAAACGACGCACAACACGACACGGCTCCCACGCCGTACGTACCTAATACACCAAACGCGAGCTGCTGACGGTCTTGCTCGAGCAGCACACGCGCTTCAACCCGGCGGCTACCATCTAAGAAAAATAAATCTTGCCAGCCTGGGGGTAACGCTAGTTGTTGAGGGCGCGCAGCTTGCCAGGCATCCGCAGGCTGCTCAATACCTGCATCAATCGTCGTGCCATCAGGTGTTGATGCATCAGCCTCATTCGTTTCTGCAAAAAACGCTGTGTTGTACTCGGCAGCCCACGGGTCAAGGCGTAAGTTCATGACACCTCAGCATAGCAAATGACAGGGTGATTTCCTTATTCGCACCAAACGCACGCCTCAACCCAAGTTCACTAACTGCAAACGAGCATGATGGGCTAAATGTTGACATCAGGAAGTTAAGTGCCTCTAAGTTGAACCGTGATAATTAACAACCTCAACAATTACCAACCTCAGCAGCGCCCACCCTTCACTGCTCATATCTAAAAACGGCGGTTTCCAAGTAAGAGATATTGATATTTTATTCAAAGACCTTGTTCATGGCGCTAACTGTGCTGATACTGAAGCTATGGCGATGTTGCCTCGAGCAAGACCCAGTTCATGTAACCTACATCTCTAAGTCTTTTTAGGGCAAGTGCTTTTGGGGGAATGACGTAACCCCACCAGCACTGTTACAATGCATCATTATAGATGTGAGGATTCTCTGAGAAAGCTGTCAGCCTAGTATTATTCACATGTTAATGCATATTTGTGGACTTATCTCTTATTTATCTTGCTAGGTGGCAACCTCGCTGAACAGCATTTGTTACAGATATGTAGGTTTGCAAATGTTTGTGTCCTCGAGAGGAGTTTGGCATGTCCGATGCCGACAAAGGAAAAACATCTCACTGGCGCGACAGCGACCTAGCTTTTCGCTCCACGTTGAGTGCGCTCACCCAAGCACTGAAACGCTACTTGGTGGTGCAACCCAAACCCGACGCGTTGGGAACCGCTCAAGCTGCTTTGTTACCATCTCTTTATGCACTTGGGCAAGATATTTGGAATTTACAAATTTTGCGGGCAGCTGGGTTACCTAGCGAAGAACACATTCGCTACCATTTGCGCTTAGGTGAAGGCGAAGTCACACTAGACGTCTGGGCAGTGGGCACAGCCCTCGACAGATTTCCGGCCCGTGACACCTTACCCGAAGGCACTCACTGGGGCATTCGTACAAACGGCTCAGATTGGCAACTTATTGACTTTACAAATGGTGCAGCCATTAGTGACTTTAGCTTGTTTGATGAAGCTTTTCCACTTATTTTAGACAAACTTTTTAGAAATAACGACAACGACCTAACCACCCGCTTAAACGAAGCTGTGCGCTTTGCTTACAAAACTGAAATCGCCAGTAAGCTCGAGCAACTTATCACCCTCCAAGGCGCAGACACCGTCCGTGAGCGCAGTGGTGGCACACCTGCAGGGGTCTTAAACCTACTTAAAGAAGAGGATCTTATTGATACCGTCAGCGATATAGACCTAGGTCCTGCTGACCTACAAGACCTGCTTGACTACAACCTTAAAGCCACCCAAATGGGTGTTGTCCGCGATGCCGGCATGATGCAAGACATTGCACTAGCTGAGATTCAGCGCCACTGCCAAGTGGTCAAAAACCTCAAAGGCAACCTCAAAGCTACCTTTGATGACACCCAGCTAGACGTGAGCTCGAGGTCAGGTTTGTATTACGTACTCGCTGCCCTAGCCGTTCAACACGGCCGGCCAGATGCTATTCCAGCTACTGACTTAACACGCCCACCCGATGTTGCGCCTACCGGGGGCCGCAGCCGCCCACTAGGTAAACCAGGCTGGTACTTGTCTCTCGAGAACAGTGCCAACCCTCCACACGAATGGCCGCTTTCGCGTCGTCGCACTGATTACAGCATCTTTGCAGCGAATGTCAGCTTCCCGCCCATTTTGTAAAA
>JBCCBI010000038.1:0-20160 GCA_039034155.1 Deinococcota bacterium
AGCTACTCACCTGTAAATGTGGCCAAAGATGCCAAGCTTAGGGTACAATCATCTAACTCATTCAACGTTCATCTTCTCTCCATCACTATTTAGTTGCACATGAGCTGTCAGCAACGTGTCTAGTAGAATATTACAGCTTTGCATTGAATTTGCACTTACGAATTTTGTAATGCATGAAGTTCACTTTAGCTAGCGCAACCTAAACGGGCCTATACCTATCTAGTATTTCAACAATCGACGGTATATTGTATTTTTCTTAGAGAATGTGACTATGCATGACATGAGTTCATCTCATAATCCTTTACCTGAACCGCACGCGCCAACAGTTACCCAACTTGGCGATGTGCTCGTGGTTGATGACACCGAGCTTAACTTGCGCATGATTTCGCAAGTTTTGCGTAAAGAAGGGTATCAAACACGCGCTGTTAACTCGGGTGAAGCAGCTTTACAAACCGTGCGCGAAGCGCTTCCCGAAGTCATTTTGTTAGACATCACCATGCCCGATATTGACGGCTACGAAGTCTGCCAAATGCTCAAAGCGCAACCATCCACAGCAGATATTCCCGTTATTTTTATTAGTGCTTTAGACGCTGTCATTGACAAAGTTAAAGCGTTTCAAGTTGGCGCAGCTGACTACATCCCCAAACCCATTCAGGTTCAAGAGTTACTTGCCAGAGTACGTCATCAAATTGATTTGCGGCGCTTACAGCAACAATTGCGCAGCCAAAACGAGTTGCTCGAGAGTCGCAACAGGCAATTGCGCCACGAAATCCGTAAACGCCATGCGGTAGAAGCTGAAATTCGCAAGCTCAACACAAGCTTGGAAGGCAAAGTGCGTGCTCGAACCCAAGCTTTGGAACGTGTCCAACTTGAAATCTTAGAACGATTATCGCTAGCTGGTGAACGGCGTGACGATGACACAGGTCAACACACTCTAAGGGTTGGCTATGTTTCAAGCCTCATCACCCAAGCACTCGGACAATCTAGCCAAGCCGTTGAACTCATTCGCATGGCAGCCCGTTTACACGATGTTGGCAAAATTGGCATTCCTGACAAAGTACTCCTTAAACCCGGTAAACTCACCGGTGAAGAGTACGACCTCATGAAGCAGCACACAACTATTGGTGCGGAAATGCTAGCTGGCAGCCAATCGCCACTTATTCGCTTAGCCGAAGAAATTGCGCTGAGTCATCATGAGCGCTGGGATGGGGGCGGCTATCCACGCGGTTTGAGCGGTCAAAAAATCCCTCTTTCTGGCCGTATTGTTGCTGTTGCTGATGTTTTTGATGCACTCACACACGAACGTCCTTACAAACGGGCTTGGTCACTTGACAAGGTGTTCAAAGAACTCAAACAGGCACGCAGTTCTCAATTTGACCCCAGAGTTGTAGATGCTTTTCTTAAAGTAGCCAAGTCGGGTAAGCTCGAGGTACTCAATTCACCTGATAAGTTACTGCGTTAACAGATAAATCGTACATTGCAACAATATTGCCACAACTATGCCTTAATAATTATCATGGAACGGACAGCGAACGCTTTGTGATGCATAGTAACTAGTATGAAAGCAGTCATTCTAGCAGGTGGTTTTGGCACGCGGCTCTCTGAAGAAACAGTTCTCAAACCCAAACCCATGGTTGAAATTGGTGGGCGGCCCATTCTGTGGCACATCATGAAGATTTTTGCTACTTATGGCGTAGATGAGTTTGTGATCGCCTTAGGCTACAAAAGTGAGTATATTAAAGAGTATTTTCTTAACTTCTACGCGATTAACAACGACATCACCGTTGACCTAGCTAGCGGTCACACAACTATTCACGAGGGTAACCAGCCTAACTGGAAGGTTCATTTAGTAGATACTGGTTTGCATACTATGACCGGTGGACGGCTCAAGCGTGTGCGTAAGTGGCTTAGTGAAGACGAGCCCTTTTTCTTTACTTACGGTGATGGCGTTGCTAACATTGACCTAGACGCGCTACTTGAGTTTCACCGTGCTCACGGCAAACTCGCCACAGTAACAACCGTACGGCCTCCTTCGAGGTTCGGTAATATCGCCTTTGACCATGAGCGCATTACCGAGTTCTACGAAAAGCCCGAAAGTGGCGAAGGCTGGATCAACGGCGGTTACTTTGTCTTAAACACAGGTGCTATCGACTACATTGATAACGATGAAACGATCTGGGAGCAAGATCCAATTCGCGGACTCGTTGGCGACAATCAACTGATGGGCTACCGTCACCCTGGATTTTGGTCATGTATGGATACAATTAAAGAAAAACAAATGCTCGAGGCACTGTGGCAACGCCCTGACGCACCTTGGCGCATTTGGACAAGTTAAACAGTACTTTGGCAACAACTTCAACAACCATACTCAGCAGCATCAACCCTATGGTGGACCTACCAAGTCCACCATTACTTTTTGGTCTCACCTTTATCAATATCGCTCGAGAACACCATTCTTAATCAATTCACCGCTTTTTAATAAGTTAATACTAAATAATATACTTATATTGTCTTTAGACTAAAACCATCAATACCAAAGTGAATGTCACCTAAAAAATTTACAATCCTGCTATGCCAAACGTATCGTAGGTACTTGGATCACCTGTTTCTAAGCCCTGTCTAAACCAGCGTACGCGTTGCTCAGAAGACCCATGGGTAAAACTATCCGGCACCACATAACGGCGGCTTTGATGTTGTAAGTGGTCATCATCAACAGCGGTTGCAGCGTCGATAGTTTCACGGATGTCGCCTTGCTCGAGCAAGTGCCGTTAGTTAGCATAGTGCCCACTTCATGAGTCAAGATTAGCATGCCTTAACGATCTCTCTTTGAGGTGTTGCTATGGTCCTGAATTGCTACATTGGTCCTGAATTGCTACATCGATCCTAAATTGCTATGTCGAGGAGCAATTCTAGGTGCCTTTGTTTACGTACTGACACTTGAGACGATTGACTTTACTAATTAATTAGCATATTATTGCACATCAAGTGGCGTCTCTTGTATTTCAATCCGTTTTAATTCGAAGTTTGGAGGTGACGTGCCAAGACCTAAACAGGACGTACCCACGGATAGAGAAATGGAAATTTTACAAGTGCTTTGGGCAAACGGGCCACTCGGCACACAAAAAATTGTAACTCTACTCAACCAGGATAGAACCAAGAAGCTAGCTTATTCATCTGTCCATACCATTTTATCAATCATGTTGAAAAAGGGGCTACTTGTCAAAGGGCAAGGTAACCAGAAACATATTCTCAGCCCAGCGCAATCCAAAGAAGAGATAGAAGCTAAGTTGATTAAGCGGTTGAAGCAGACTGTTTTTGGTAATTCAACAATGCGCTTAGTAACGCGAGCACTTTCCACGCATGCTACTTCCCCAAAAGATTTAGCAAAGATTCAAGAACTTCTTGACACTTTAGAGGAGAAGACACGTGATGATTGACGTGCTGCTCGAGTCAGCTAGTGTAATGCTACTAGGCCGCGTCCTTGTCCACTCCCTTTGGCAAGGTGTTGCTATTGCCATTGTACTTGCCACCTTGTTATGGATATTGACCGGTGTTAGCTCAAACGGGCGCTATTACCTGTCACTTTCAGCTTTACTCACCTGTCTCTTACTACCCATGTTTACGCTTGTCTACTTCAGTACAGCAACATCGTCAAGTCCGCGTTTTGTTGAGTACGAACCAATACCACCAACGTACAACGTGCAACGCTCACCTATGATAGACCAACTGTTGATGGCAGATGCATCAGCTTTAGCTAAGCCTGAAACAGTACAACTGCAACCCAGATCTATGACAGTCAGAACCCTACGGCGTTGGAAGTTTAAACTCGAGCCGTTACTACCTTGGCTTGTGCTCGGCTGGTTTTTAGGTATTATCACGCTGTCACTACGGTTGGGACTTGGTTTTCGCAGCTTGCAGCGTTTACGCTCAAACTTTGTGCTACACGTGCCTCCTCACATTAAGACAACTGTGCTTAAACTCAGCCAACGCCTCGAGCTTAAGCAAGACGTCACCATTAAACTTTCTCAGATCGTCGACGTGCCGCTAGTAGTGGGTTTTGTCAAGCCCCTTATCTTGGTACCAGTCAGTGTACTCAATAGCCTTACACCCGAACAGCTCGAGCTTATTCTGGCGCATGAACTAGCGCATATCAAACGCGTTGACCCTATTATAAATTTGCTTCAAAACGTAGTTGAAATCATCCTCTTTTTCAATCCTGCTATCTGGTGGATATCTCAGCAAGTACGTCAAGAACGAGAGTACTGCTGTGACGCTATCGCCGTAGCAGCGTGTCAAAGTAACACCTACGACTACGCTCAAACCCTTAACCAACTTAACCAGCTACGTATTGCCAATACCTTACGCCTAGCAGCTAATGGAGGTTCGCTTTTGAAACGTATCTTAAAACTTGTAGGTAAGCCTTTAAAACCCAATCCAAGTCACGGGCTAGCAGGTTTTGGTCTCCTGCTTCTCTCATTGGCTATCGCCTCAGTAGCTATGGCACAACCCCAGGGCGGCGTCTTAAAAGTAGCTTTTGAATCTATGCCCCAACTTGACCCCTATAAATCGGCTGGCAGTGGGGAAATCAACGCGTTTGCACAAATATTCGACCAGTTGGTTTTACCCGCACCGGAGAACTACAGTCCTACACCACACCTTGCCGAAAGCTGGGAAAGCCCTGACGATACAACTTGGCTATTTAAACTCAGGGAGGGTGTTGTCTTTCAAGATGGTAACGACGTTTTCCCAGAAGGTGCCAACCGCGAAGTTGTAGCCGAGGATATCGTCTACTCGATTAACCGTTTTCTGGAAATTAGCACCGTATTTACACTGGGTGATATTGAAAGCGTGACCGCACTAGATAAATACACTGTCGAACTTAAAACCGCGCAACCTGATCCCTTTTTACTAGCTGACCCTAACCGCTTAGCTCGAGTACATATCGTGCCACGTGAAGCTATTGAGCAACTTGGGGAAGAGGGATTTGCACTTAATCCAATAGGATCAGGGCCCTTTGAGGTCGAATCGTTTATTCCCGACCAAGAACTCAATCTTGTTCGCAATGAAGACTACTTTGTAACCCCCCATTTAGATGGCGTAGAGTTTGTTTTTATTCCTGACCCCACCGTGCAAACCATTGCTGTTGAAGCACAAGATATCGATGTGGTGCCGTATTTATTTAACATTGACTCATTTGTGCAACTTTCAGACAATCCTGACTTGACCTTACTGCCAGGTGCTGGGTCTTACCGAGGGCTCGGCGTAAACGTAACCACGCCACCATTTGATGAACTGGCTGTGCGTGACGCCATTTCTAAAGCCATGAATATCGATGCTGCCGTAGCTGCCGTCATCGAGCCTTACGGCCAGCGAGCTTATGGTCAAGTTCCTTACTGGTTTGAGTTTGAAGAAGACCCTGAACTACCAGGTCTGTGGTCCCACGACCCTGAGGGTGCCCTCGAGCAACTTGCTGAAGCAGGCTTTACCGACAGTGATGGTGACGGCATCTTAGACCGTGACGGCGAACCACTCAGCTTCGACATTAAAACCTTTGCAGGCTCTCAGACAAGGGTACTAACCATTCTCGTCACCCAACTTAAAGAGCTTGGCATCGACGCCAATGTCTTGCAACAAGACGGCGCCGTGTGGGGTGAAGACTTACAAACAGGCAACGACACGGGAATCTTTTTTGATTACAGTTTTGCAAGTCTCACAGGGCTTTACGCACTGTTTCATGGTGACAACATTGGCATTACCAATACCCATTTTTATGCTAATCCTGATGTTGATGCACTGCTTGACGAAGCGAGTGCTACACTCGATTTTGAAACGCGTAACGACCTGTGGCTCGAGGCGCAACGCATTATTATGGCAGACCGTGCCGCAATACCACTCTACTTCGAAAACGGCTACGTTGTTGCTGGTAACTACGTCAAAGATGTAGAGCCGGGTGCTGTTGGATTGCAACTCGTGTCTCTTGTCAACAACGCTTATCTAGATCAGTAAGTGCAACCCCGTGTTGGTCACACGCTGGCACGGGGTTATCTATACTTATGTTTCCCTACGTATTACGCCGTCTCGCTGCTAGCATCCCCGTACTTCTAGGCATTAGCTTTATTACCTTTACGTTGGTCACCTTTGCGCCTGGTGACGCTATAAGCCTCATGTTGAGTCGAGACACAACAAACGCAGAAAATGTCCAACTACTCAGGGCAGAGCTAGGTCTCGATAATCCTTGGTACGTTCAGTACTACGACGATATGAGGGGGCTAGCAAGAGGTGACTTTGGCACGTCCATTAACTCCCAACAACCTGTCATGGCTCAGATTAAACAACGTTTCCCAAACACGCTCTTACTCACATTCAGCGCCATGCTCGTAGCGCTTTTCCTCGCTATTCCTATGGGACTTCTTTCTGCTGCTAGAAGGAACAGGCCTGCTGACTACGGCGCCATGTTTTTGTCTATGCTGGGAGTCGCTATGCCTAACTTTTGGCTAGGACTCATGCTTATCTTGTTGTTCGGACTTGAACTTAGGTGGCTACCTATTCGCGGTATAGGTAGTTTGGAAGAGGGTATCTGGGACTTTGTGAGTCACCTTATTTTACCTGCCGTTACTCTAGGTACTGCGCTAGCTGCACTGCTTACCCGCCTTACCCGAAACGCCCTACTAGACGTTTTATCTGAGGATTACGTGCGCACGGCTCGAGCCAAGGGTTTAAGATCACTTTTTGTACTCTTGAAACATGCCTTACGCAATGCGATTATTCCCGTTGTGACCACGGCTGGTTTGCAATTCGGCAGCTTATTGGGGGGCGCAGTCATTATCGAAACTATTTTCTCTTGGCCTGGTTTGGGGCTTTTGTCAATTACAGCTATTAGACAGCGCGACTTACCCGTTATTCAAGGAACTGTACTCGTATTTGCACTTTGTTTTATGCTTGTGACACTGTTGGTGGACATTCTCTACAGCGTGATCGACCCGAGAATTCGCTATGTTTAACGACCCCGCAAAATCTCAATTTGGCAGCCTCAGAAGCCGAGCGGCACGCCAATTTTTGCGCAATCCGCTGGCAATGTCAGGTTTATTGATCATCAGCCTGTTAGCTCTAGCTGCTCTTTTTGCTCCTTGGGTTGCTCCCTTTGATCCCTTGGAGCTTGATCTAATCAACCCCTATCAATCACCTGGCATTGAGGGGCACTTGCTAGGTACAGACAACTTTGGGCGAGACATCCTCTCGAGACTCATTCACGGGTCACGTATCTCCTTGTTTATCGGTATTGTGGTTGTCAGTATTGCATCTTTGATTGGTACTTTATTGGGTATTGTTGCTGGCTATTACGGCGGTCTCGTCGACAATGCCATTATGCGTTTGGTAGAGATTTTTTACGCGTTTCCCTTCTTAATTTTAGCCATTGCTGTCATTGCTCTTTTTGGGCCCAGTATTTTTAATGTGATGTGGGTTTTAGGTCTGGTGAGCTGGCCCCTGTACGCACGCGTGGTAAGAGCGCAAGTCTTAAGTTTACGAGAAGCTGAGTACGTTGAGGCAGCCAGAGCGGCAGGCATGAATAACTGGCGCATCATGTTCAAACATATTTTACCTAACAGCCTAACGCCCGTATTAGTCATGGCAACCTTCGGAATTCCCGAAGCCATCCTAGCCTCTGCGGCCCTTGGCTTTTTAGGGCTAGGCGTCCAGCCACCTACACCTGAGTGGGGCGTAATGATAAGTGAGGGCAAAGACTTTATTAGACGCGCGCCGTACTTAATCACTTGGCCGGGTATTGCCATCATGATCGTGGTGATGAGTTTTAACTTTGTGGGTGACGGTCTACGTGACGCACTCGATCCTAAGCAGACAAACTAACCCCAAACGAGGCACCCATGGTCATTGAAGACGAACTCAAGAGAATCCCAGATTACACCCGCTTTTTCACACTTGATGAGATGCTAGCCAAAACACGTTCTGTTGCTGACATGCATCCAGATATTTACAGTTACAAAATCCTAGGGCATTCAACCGATGGTGAATCAATTCCCATGCTAAAAGTTGGCTCAGGTGCCACACGAGTTTTACTCTTTGCGTGTCCTCACCCCAATGAGCCCATTGGCGCCATGCTTATTCAATTTTTATTGGATGAACTAATTAGCAACGAAAGCTTACGCCATAACTACACGTGGTATTTACTACCCTGCGTTGACCCCGATGGTACGCGTTTAAACGAAGGTTGGTTTGCTGGTCCCTACACCATAAGAAACTACGCGCGTCATTTTTACCGCCCCCCTTCAGCGGAACAAGTCGAGTGGACCTTTCCTATTCACTATAAGGACCTTCACTTTGATACACCTATACCTGAAACAAAAGCCCTGATGAAGGCGTTTGAACTAGCTCAACCAGATATGGTGTACTCGCTGCACAACGCAGGCTTTGGCGGGGTTTACTACTATATTTCTCATGACCTTAAAGAGGTTTATCAAGACTTTCACGAAATTCCTGAGGCGCGTGGGCTTGCACTTTCTTTGGGAGAAGCTGAAATGCCATGGGCCGTTGAATTTGCGCCTGCTGTCTACTCTTTTGGGTCTATTCAGGATGCTTATGACTACTTAGAAAAATATAGTGACACACCCCCTGCTGAGCTTATTCAAGGTGGCGGCTCGAGTGGCGATTATCTAAAAAACATGAGCGGCAGTAAAGACCCCCTTTTGCTCATTACTGAACTACCCTACTTTCAGGCTAAGCAGATAGCTGACCAAACGCCTACCGATCAAAGTCGGCGTGAAGTGATTTTGGCAGGTGTTGAACAAGCGCGCACGTCAACGTTGGCAGTTAAGGCCATCCTCGAGCGCATTGACTCTGAAATGACACTCGACAGTCGGTTTTACCGTGCGGTAACTTTGTTCAACAAGCAGATTTTAGATGGCTTATCAAGCAAAGAAACATGGGCCAAAGAAGGTACTAATATGGATCAAGTAGCTACCGTGGCACAGAAAACTGATGAATTATACATAGGCTCTTTTTACCGTTTACTGATTGCCAGCATGTTGACCCGTGCGTTGGATTTACAACTTGCTACAACCAGAAGTGACACCTTGCTGAAGGCAAAGACTGATCTGGAAACACTTTTGGAAACGTGGATACAAAAGCTAGAGCATAACCTCGATTACGAAGCTATTCCTATTAAAAACCTGGTAAAAGTGCAATATGGCGCACTTCTTGCAGTCCTTGAATCAACGTTCGTTAAGGAGACATGATGGAAGTACCTCACGTAGTTAAGGACCTAGCTAGCCTAAGAGATATTTGTGGTGATCCTCATCCACACACGCCCTATAAGGTACAAGAAGAACTTACTGAGCAAGCTAAGACATTTTTGGGCAAGTCACCTTTTTTGCTACTTACCACCGTGTCAGAAGACGGCACTCCGACAGTTTCACCCAAGGGCGGTCAGGCAGGCTTTGTAAGACTAAAAGACAATATCCTCTACCTACCAGATATAAAAGGTAACAATCTTATTTTTTCGTTGCAAAACATTCTGCAACATCCCAAAGTAGGGTTAATCTTTTTGCTACCCGGCACAGGAGAAACCTTACGAATCCACGGCACTGCACAAATTAGCAGCGATCCTGAGTTATGCTCGAGCTACCCTATAAATGGCAAACCTGCGCGGCTGGTAACCGTCATTGAGATCAGTGCCTACTACTTTCACTGCTCTATGTCACTCAATATTGCTAAATTATGGAAACCTGAAGCTTGGTCTGACAAAATGAAAATTTCTTGGCGAGAAGAGATTGATCCGAATTTACCAGCAGGATCTGGACCAAGCAAGTACAGCTAGCAATACCGGTAATGAGGTTTTCCATCCAATAAGGTAAATAGCAAATTTTGTAATCTTTTGCTGTCTACCTTATTGGATTTTATGTAGTGTAAGCGTAGCTGGTTGAATTACCATCCTACGCAGATAATGCCTTTCCTTATACCGATTTGTCTAATTTTAATAAGCGGCGCGCGTTGCCACCAAAAAACAGGGCAATGTCTACCTCGGGAAAATTGTGTTGATAACAAATGCGCAGTTGATCTTGTAAGTAGCGCTCAGCAAAGCCTCTTGGAAAAGCGTTGGAGTCGGTGCCAAAAAGCATCCGCTCAGGGCCAAAGGTTTCGTAAGCTTTGGCAAAGAGGTGCTCGAGGGTAAGTTCATACGGCATCCAGCGTACCCACTGGTTTGAGCCGGACGAATCTACATAGATGTTTGGCAAACTCCAACATAGCGCCAGCAAATCCTGCCAGTAGCCTGCCCCAAAATGCGGGATAACAAAGGGGATTTCTGGAAAGTCCTTGGCAACCTCAAACAGCGATAGTGGACTCATACGCGGGTGGCTAACCACGCCGCCACCGCGCCCCAAATAGCCAAAGTGAATTAACACGGGCAGTTCACGTTCTGCACAGAATTCCCACACACCGCGTACACTGGGGTCTTCAAAGGGAATATCGGTGCGCGGACCAAACAATTTATACCCACGCAAGCCCAATGTATCAACGGCATGCTTAAGTTTGTCATCTGCACCGGGTGCTAGGGCGTGATGGGCAAAGCCTGTAAATTGCTCAGGGTATTTAGCAACGATTTCAGCTAGACGTTCGTTGCTGTTTCCAGTCAAAAAGTTGATTCTACTGATACCTTTGTCTTGCAAATCTTGCGCCCAGCGCTCAGCATACGACCAGATAATATCGTCATCATCGACTTTGGCAGGTGCTTCGTAGGGGGCGTTGCCCCATTCTTTGCGCATCCGTGCACCCCGACTAGCACCATAATCTTTAAGTTTAGGGTGGCGCTCCATAACGGGCAAGCCGGTCGTGTTCTCTATGGGAAAGTGCGCGTGAATATCAATGATCTCAAATGGATAGTTGTCACGGTGCATACCCAAGCCTATCAGGTATTCGCCAAACTGACTTTCCTTGGTGATATGTGATGCGGTAAACTAGCCCTTCAACACTACAACTCACCTCATGTCTAGCGTGCAGCAACATTCTTATTATCTTTACAGCATGTTTGACAAGATGAGACTAAATACCCTAAATGATAGGTCTCATGAGGTTGGTTTACATATTTTTAGACTATTTAATCAGCATATATCTAAGGAGATACCACAGTGTCAGACAACAAGGGGGCAGCGTATTTTATTGGGGTCGATGGCGGTACAGAGAGTTTACGGGTAGGTATTTTTGACGAACGCGGGAGGCCGCAAGTGTATGCCTCGAGCAGTTACCCCACTACCTTTCCTGAACCCAGTTGGGCAGAGCAAACGCCTAGCGACTGGTGGAACGCGCTGGTTGATAGCATCCACAACGTGCTAGCAGAGGGCCGCAAACAAGGCATCACCCCGGCAGATATTAAAGGCATGGCACTTGACACAACTTGCTGCAGCGTAGTGATGTTAGACGAACGCGGCAATGCACTACGTCCAGCACTTATCTGGATGGACGTACGTGCGAGTGAAGAAGCCAGCGAGCTGGCTGCTACCGGCGACCCAGCACTTGCGGTGAACAGTAACGGCGCTGGACCCGTCTCGGCTGAATGGCTCATTCCCAAAGCCATGTGGCTCAAACGGCATGACAGAGCGTATTACGACCAAGCAACGTGGGTCTGCGAGTATCAAGACTACCTCAACTTCAAGTTAACCGGGCGCATGGCAGCCAGCCTTAACAACGCCTCAATTCGTTGGCACTACAACAACCAGCGCAATGATGGTCAAGGTGGCTATGCCTCGAGCCTGCTGGCAGCCGTTAATATGACCGATTTAGAAGCCAAACTGCCTAGCCAAGTTGTACCGATGGGTGATGTTCTTGGACCGCTCACGCAGACTTCTGCAGACGCACTCGGGTTGCCTGCTGGTCTGCCCGTTATTCAAGGTGGTGCTGATGCGTTTGTGGCTATGATTGGCTTGGGCGTCGTGCGTCCGGGCGCATTGGCACTCATTACTGGCTCGTCTCACTTACACTTGGGCTTGAGTCCTATAGCATTTCATGGCACAGGCGTTTGGGGAACTTATCTGGATGCCGTTGTAAAGGGACTGCACGCAATTGAAGGCGGGCAGACGTCCACCGGGTCTGTCATCAACTGGTTTCGCAATTTGTTGGGATTGGACAAAGATGCCTATGCCGAACTCAACGCGCAAGCTGCCAAGCTACCGCCGGGAGCAGAAGGTTTGGTGGTGCTCGAGCACTTTCAAGGTAACCGCACACCCTACACCGACCCGCTCTCTAGAGGTGTACTTTCTGGCCTCACATTAAAACACGGGCGCGAGCACATTTTCCGAGCTGTTATCGAAGGCGTTGCTTACGGCACTGAGCTTATCTTTCAAACCATGCGCAGCGCAGGTTACACCCCAGACCAAATTGTGGTTTGCGGGGGCGCAACCAACTCACCCTTGTGGCTGCAAATTCATGCAGATGTTTCAGGCTTACCGCTCACCCTCACCCAAGTGGCCGACGCACCCGCTTTGGGCAGTGCTATTTTGGCAGCGGTTGGGTCAGGACATTTTAAAGATATTCCTAGCGCTTGTGACGCGATGGTTCACACCGAGCGCACAGTGACACCAAATAACGATAATCATGCAGCGTATCAAGAACTGATGGCGCTTTATGAAGCTACGTATCCGGCGATGAAAGACTTGCTGCATCAACAGGCAAGCCTCTAAGCTCAACACCTTGATGTCTTGCTCGAGGTTTTCTGAGGTTATTATCGTGACTGAGGTGAGGTAAGTGATGGTGCGAGCACCAAACATTGCCAACCTCACCAGCACACTTAGATAACACCATCCAACCTGATGACGTTTGTTGATTACGCATCTCCGTTGGGGATGTAACTATCCTAAAAACCCGTTACAGACAGGATCATCTGATAGATATGTGACGTGTTTGTCCTCGAGCATGTAATGTTAAAGCCTTGCACTCTAGTCATCAAGTATCAAAGTCATCAAGTATCAAAGAGTGAACTCACCGAGCCGTTATCATGCACATTACGAATTGCCTCAGCCAGTAAGCCTGCTACCGACAGCACTTTCACGCGGTCGTGTTCACCGTGAAAGGGAACCGTGTCAGTAACGTAGATGGCCTTGATAGCCTCATGAGAGAGTCGTTCTAAAGCAGGCGGGGTGAATACTGGGTGGGTTGCAGTGATTGTCACTTCTGGCAAAGCGCCAAGTTCAAGTAGCGCGTCAATACCTCTGCTCATGGTGCCTGCGGTGGAAATCATGTCATCCATTAGAATAGGTCGCATGCCCTCAACCTCACCAATCACGTGGGTGACGCTGGTATCGGTTGGGCTGTGGCGGCGCTTGTAAAGCATAGCTAGCGGCAAACTAAGCAGATTAGCTAGACGGCGTGCTTCGGTGGCGCGGCCCACATCTGGCGACACAACCACACTGTTGCTCAAATCTGTCTTTTGCAAGTGTTTACCCAAAATCCCTAAGGCAGTCAGGTGATCTACGGGAACGTCAAAAAAACCTTGAATTTGTCCTACGTGTAAATCAATCGCAATAACTCTATCCACGCCGGCTGTCTCCATAAGGTTAGAAACCAGCTTGGCAGTAATGGGTTCACGCGCTTGCACTTTTTTGTCCTGGCGGGCGTAGCCAAAATAAGGCACCACAGCGTTAATGCGCCACGCAGAAGCACGTCTGAGTGCATCTACAAACACCAGAATTTCCATGAGGTTGTGATTGACCGGGCTGCACGTGGGATTAATAATGTAGCAATCTGCGCCACGAACAGATTCTTCGATAATCACCCGCGATTCACCGTCGGGAAATTGTGACACTTGTCCTGCGGCTAACGCTGTGCCAAGGTGATCAGCAACGGAGCTAGCTAGCGCCGGATTTGCTGAACCAGAAAAAATCTTGAGTTCATCACCAATGTTCATGACAGTCACCTGCTTATGACAGATTGCGCGGGCTGAGTTCCAAATAGACAAGTCTTCATTGACCATTCGAGTCTTCAGACGCCACGTCTTGCGGTGAGTATACCAATAAGGATGTCGTCACACACAACGCAGTAGTGTGCTGCAGATAGCTTGTTTTTTGGTAGAGGTCTGCGCACACTCTTACCTACACACACCTTGAGTTACAAGCAAGTTACTAGCATCAAAAACTTGTAATCTGGACACATGCCCAACGCTACCATCACACCATCACCAACAGTACAAACGCCAACAGAAGATGTGGGTGTGACCTTTAGTTACACCCCGGGTATTGGCTGGGTCATCGCTTGGCTGCTCACCGGACTTCTCAGCTCCGTGCAAATGATGCTTACGTACATTGTTTGGGATATGTCTTCGGGTGCTAGCGGCGACCCTTTGATAAGGCAGGTATGGCTACTTGTAGCTGGGTCGTGGCTAGTTGCTGCAATAATGCTAGGGCTTGTTTGGGTCAATTTTGTCCTGCGCCAGCGTGGTGAGTTAACAGTGTATGCGGATCGCCTCAAGTTTTCACGGCGCGGGCCGTTTGCCAGGCACATTACTTTACCCACTCACGAGATTCAAACTGTACGGCTCGAGCTAGCAAAATATCCGCTCAACGTACCCCTCGTCATTCAGGGTGTTTCAGACAAAATTCACCTGCCACTCCAGCGTGTGCGGTTTGATAATGAGAGAGTAACAATGCCAAAACAAGACAGTCTCTGCGAGCATCCTTTACTTGTGTGTCTTTTGACCGTGAGTGGGGTGATACCTGAAGGACGCCAGCATCTTTTGGCGAAGTGGGAGCAGCTTCCATGACAGCTTACTTTAACAGTCCTAAGATAAACACAAGCATAAGCTATTACAGGATGTAATCTATAAGAAGTATGAAGAAATATCCCCAAGCTAGGCGTCGTAAAGATTTGCCAGTCGCCAATCACTTACCTGAATTAGGCAATACTAATAATTTAACTTTTATTTTTGAAACAGAACCCAATAGTAAGATTGCGGTTTTTTTACTTCTTCCACCAATAATCATAATAGGCATTGTCAGTTTTTATGTGCTTGATCCTCTACCACACCCAAATCTTCCCGTACACCCGGGTCTTCCACTAAAAGATTTACCACTTGCACTCGCTCCGTTGCTCTTATCCTTCAGTCCACTCTTTATAGCAGCAGGATACCTTTGGTATACCCTTGCCGTTCGCCGACAAGGTGAGCTAACCATTTATGAAGACCACCTCGAGTTCCATCGCAGCGGTTTGTTTGCTCGTCACATCACCTTAGCTACCCACGACATTCAAACCTTGCGGCTCGAGTTAGGTGCTTATCCTAGATTTATTCCGCTGACAATTAGAGGACAGTCGCAAAATATCAGATTGCAATTACATCGCGTAAGACATGCAAACAAAGTTTTATCTTTACAACCTTGGCAATCTGTTTGCGAACACCCATTGCTTATTTTGTTACGGGAAGTCACACATGCCTCATTAGAAAGTCGTAGTCACTTTCAGGCAGCATGGCACGTGCTCGAGTGCTGACCGCTAATAACAAACCTGATTCTTCCCATTGTGCTTCGCTTTATACAGGTTACGGTCTGCTTGATTCATCATCTTTTCGTGGTTACTTACGCTGGTATCTGCACAAATGCCAATGCTCACAGTAACATTTAAGTCGTCTTGAATTTCGTGCCAAGGATAATGAGCAATATCTTTACGAATGCGCTCACAGACTGCGCTCGCATCTTCTAGGTTAGTTTGCGGCAGCAAGATGGCAAATTCTTCGCCGCCGTAGCGAGCCACTGTATCCACAGCACGCACACAGGTCAGCATTAGGGTGGCAACCGTTCGGAGCACATCGTCGCCAATGCTGTGTGAAAAGGTGTCATTAATTTGCTTAAAATCATCAATGTCGCACACAGCCACACTCAGGTGTTCGCGGGTGCGCTGTTGGGTGGTTGTAAACGCTTGGGTTAGCACGCGATCAAAGTGACGGCGGTTGTACAACCCTGTGAGTGGATCGCGCATACTTAAGTAGACAAGTTCGCGGTTTTTGCGCTCGAGCTGAGCTTTGAGTTTTTTGAGGGTATCAAATTGATCTTTTTGCAAACTATAAAGCTTAGCGTTGCTGATAAGCCCGGCAACATTGCCCGCAACGGTTTCTAGCAAGCTAAGTTCTTGCTGATTAAACGGCTGTTCAACCCCTTCAGCTTCCACACTGATGACGCCAAATACCTTGTCTCTAGCGCGCAAGGGGGCAATCATTAAGGTATTGACAAGTGAACTTGTTGATATGTCCTGCTGCGCTTTTGGGCTCGAGGCATCTAACGGTGATGCTGGTTGTGTCGTTGATTGTGAAAGCAGGTCCACAGCCGATGCCATCTCAGATGTGTTTTCTGAAGTACTATTTTCTAAACCCATCTCGTCTAAAACTGCATTCTCTGACACAACACCATCTAAAATTACTTTATCTGAGGTCACATCATCTGCAACTGTCGCTTGGACAACTGTCGCTTGTCCTTGATAAATGGCTTTATACGCTGCTGTTTGCTCAGTGGCATCAATGACGACACCTAGTTTTGTTTTGGGGTTAGTGCTGTCTGCATCGTGGTCGGTGTCGTGGTTTATGTCAAGGTCTGTACCGTGATTGACATATTCTGCAACAACCTCCAAGGCATTATCAAAGTCACGTAATAGCGCCACGTGACAGTGGCTGCTCTGAAAAAGGTACGCCACGTGTTCAGTAATGACGGCTAAGGTACCATCTAAATCCGTAGCCCGTGACACCACCCGGTTGAGGTTATTCAAAATAGCCAGTTCGCCAATGCGCGCTTCTAGACTGAGGCGCTGCTCTTTTTCTAGCGCCAGCAACTGTATGTTTTCTTCAGCAATGCGCTTATAACGCGCTTCGTTAGCACGCAAGTCAGCTGTGACCCGGTGATTCGCTGCATGTAGTTCTTTAAGTTCAGCAAGTTGCGCTTCAGCGAGGGCGCGCTGTTGTTTGGTGAGCGCAAGCAGGGCCTCGAGCTCGTGCTCAGCGCGTTTTTGTTCGGTGATGTCCTGATTGGCACCATATTGAATGATGACAGTACCTGTTTCATCTAACACCGATTTACAAAAATCACGAATCCAGCGCTCTTCACCCAACTTTGTGATGATGCGGTATTCACTCACGCCACCTTCACCTTGGCGAATGCGCGTTTTTTGCAACAAGTGAACGTGAACGTCATCTGGGTGAATAATGCCTGACCAACCACCTAGAGCGTCAATTTCTTTAGGCGTGTAGCCGGTTAAGCGTAACTCATTATCCCAATTGCCCCACTCGCGGACAAATACCCCTTCTTCGTTTTGACGGTAAACGTAGACAACCTCAGCAATAACGTCCGTCACATAGCGGTAACGGCGTTCATTTTGGCGAATGGTGTGTTCTAGGGCAAAGCGCCGCAACAGAACTGCCATTTGGGCAGCGACTGTCTGTGCCAGTTCAAGTATGTCAGCAGGAAACGCGTGTGCGTAATCAAAGTTGTCGATAAACAACATGGCGACCAAAGGTTTATCGACTTGAGCTGCCATGTTTACGGTAGGCGCCATCGTCATGTGGTTTGTATCGGTGTGCATACCTTTGAGTTGTTTTGCCATTTGTGTTGAGGCGTAGCTTGTGTCGTAAGACGGTGCCGTTAAGTGTTGGCTAGGCTGTGCATTCGCTGTACTATCCAGCCTAGCTTGTGCATGAGTAGCGTCTGTACGGTTAGCCTCAACAGCATAAACAGGAACACACAGACTTGCCGCTATAGCAGCAAGTTGGTCCATAAGCGTGCTGCTACCAACAACATCTACAACGTGCTCACGCTGTTCGTGAAACGCTGCTGGATAGGCGCGTTCCCAAGAATGCACAACGGTAGGGTGCCCTTGATTACGAGCATGCATGTCTGCTTCTGAAAAACTGATGATTTGCAACTCGCTAAGTTCGTACCCAACCGCTGCCACGTAGTAAAAACGCCCATCACGCGTGGGATCTGGCATGACCATACTACCCGCTTGAGCATTGGGAATTACATCTAAAACGCACTGCAAAAATTCTTGATGCCAACCGTCTTGAGGCACAATTTGTAAAGTGCGATTGACAAATTCAACAAGTTTGTGCCGAAAGTCAGCAAGTCGGTGTAATTCACCCCGTTCTTGCTCGAGCACCGCCTCAACCCGTTTGCGTTCACTAATATCGCGGCTGTAGAGCTGAAAGCCACTAGCCACAGCTTGAATATGAAGTTCTTGCCAACTACCATCGTGGGGTGACTGGACATCTAAACACTGCGGTCGGTCACTCGAGGTCGCGTACTGTAAAGCGCGCTCGAGCGCCTTTCGGAAATGGGGAAGTAAATCTCCTAGCGGCCGGCCGTAAAGTTGCTGTTTGCTACGCCCCAACATGTCAGCAGCACGCTGATTCAAATGTTGAATACAGCCTTCGTGGTCAATGCCCAAATAACAATCGGGAATGGCTTCGTTACCAGCTAGCAAACTGTCAGCCGTAATGCGGTCACGTGCTTGCCGCAAAACACGTAAACAGTGTGCCATATGTGCCAGCGCAACCTTGAGTAAAGCTTGGTCAGCATCACCTAGGTGAAGTGGTTTTGGTGAGGTAGTAGCTCCAGACGTGCTGCCCGAATTATCATCAGACTGATCATGTGGAGAATGCCCAATAACTGCTAATAAACCCACGGGTACATCCCCGCTAACGGCTTGCTGAGTGACATCTGGCGCACTGACAGACCGAGTTTTCACCTGCTGAGATACCTTCGCAGGCATTATAGGAAGTTCTAGAGCTGCACTGTACACAACCTCTAAGTCACATTTACCCTTGCTAGGCAGGTGTTCTGCTAGATAAGTAATTAATGTTTCCCTAGGTTTTACGTTTGTACTAGCTAGCTGAACGAGCCCCTCTGCCAACACATCCGAAGCAAGTAGCTCGCCTGCTTGCTCACCTAACCAGCGGATTTTACTGTCAACAAACCACAAGCCGCGTACCCCCTCACCTAGAGGCGGGTTTGCTACTGTTTGGTTAGGCGTATCGGCAAATAGTACAACTATACTAAGCGTCGTGGATCTAGAAGCTGTCTGCCCTACCAAGTGATCCGTTGAATCATTCATAAGCAGCAAACGATGACAGCCACGCACAAATCCTAAAGCAAGCTGACGTTCTGTATCTGCTTGTTGTAATCTTTGCTGTAGCGCCGCAAGGTACTCGAGCTGCCTTGCTACTGTCATTATTGCTGTTGTGTCAGATTGCACTGTCATCAGCGTATATACGTCCTAGTAGTTACAGGGTTAAGAGAATTCCACCGCTATGCTGTCAGGCTAAAATTTAGCTCACTTCATTTTCCTACAGCGCAGCTTTAGCAGATGCTAGCCTCGTAGAAAAAGCTCAAGCTTGTTACAAACCCATCACACGCTGGTCACATGGCGAAAAGTCTAGCTAGTAGCAACACATCACAGGCTCGTTGTTTTTGACATCAGTGCTCTAGCTTTAGCAATATGCTTTCTTTACAACAGTTAGTGATATTCAACATCTAGCTTTATTCAACACTACCAAAACATCTCCGACACAACAGCTAGCAAAACAGACATGTCAGTTTGGCCAGCCGCGAGTAATGCTCGACAAAACACTGCAACCCTTTTAGTGTGTTTTCTCAGACGCCATTTTGCCAACAGCACTTGCAACTTTAACGTTGACGAAGGCCCTTCCTTGTTTAGCAGATGGCTCACACATCACTACATATGTGTAGTTTAGCACGTTGAACACAATACTTTTGCAGTGACTTCGTGAGATAGACAAAAGTAATCTTATTTGTTTACAATCTTGCTAATGGGCTACCCGAGTAACGCTCAGCGGCTTCTACAATGACATCGTGCATCAGACCAACAGATACACACAGCACCTTTATTCTCCTCAAGGTCATCACCTTCACGGTCGTGGCTATCAAGGTGATCACCATCAACATGGTCGCAGACAACGCACACCTCAAAGCCACTTGGCGAGTCAAGCCCATCAAATTAGACGTGTAAATTTTGTCTGGCTTGTTGGAGGCCTAATTGCGCTAGGCTTAACAGCTTGTACGCGTACATTTGTGACCCTTCCTAACATGACAACCGAGGTCACTACAGTTCAAGGTGAGTTAATTACATAGGACTTACGCACGAGGTAAGGAAATGAAACGATAG
>JBCCBI010000039.1:0-20063 GCA_039034155.1 Deinococcota bacterium
CAGCTTTACTACTATGAATACGTTCGGGGGGTATTGCTTTTGTGGTAGCACTCATGTCATGTTCATCATGAAGGTTACTTATAAGCATGACAGTATGCTGATGCCTAGCCTGATTTGATTGAAGCGTAGGGACATTTACAAAAGATGCCTGAGTAGCCTCACTTAAATAAGGCTGAGGTGATGTTACCACCTGCTGGGTTACCGCTAACGATGTTTTAGTAGATGTAGTTGATAATACTTGATAATGCTGTCCCACAAAAACGAATAGCCCAGTCACTGGAGGGGTAGATACTTGCGAACTGTAATGTTGATAGTGAGAAATGAGTGCATCACTTAATGCTGCAAAACTCACGCGGTATAAAAGCCGGGGTTGTGCATTAGCATAATTTTCTTGGCGTAGTGCGTTAAATAGCAAGGTCGGTTGAAACATAAGGTGAGTGAATTCCAAAAATAAATAAAAATACTTCTATAGATTTATCATCAATTAATTTATGTGATCTGCCACGTTAAGACAGATTTAAAGGTGTATCGTCATACTACAAAGCATTTGTGTGTTGTTGCCAACATATGTAATGGCTAGATATGTGCAATATTAAAAGTCCGCATAATATGTTGTTAAGATAAATACGCTTAGGTCGTTAACAACATTTTTACCTAATGTCCAATGTCAAATGCTGAAGTAACCTCATCAGTGTATCCGGCTCATCTGCCAAGCAATTTCAAATGGTTGTAGTCAATACACATGTCGTTATAATTGTCATCGAGACTCATTAAGTGACACATTTAACGTTGAGCCTGTAGACAGCACACGTAAGCTAACAGATCATGTGATATTGAGGTGGCTTACTTTGTACTCCAAATTGCTAGTTTGAGTCTACCCTGATACTCAGGTGCATGACTATGCATTAAAAAACGATTTACTGAGCGCTCATGAGATAGATTTGGACAGTTAAACTACCAACTTACTATCTAAATACAGGTAGTTGAGTAAGTTGATTTGTGCTTTATTGCCTTAAATGCTAAGACAACTAGGAATACATACAAGATATATTCCCAAGTAAAAAAGCTTTAACCCCGTTGATGTTGGGCTACTTTCGTAACACTATAAATAACTGTCATAACCTAACCCATCAAGCTTATTCAGTGACCTTGTATAAACGAATTAGGCAACTAAGAATAAGTTCATATAACCGCCCACACCTCCTCGAGCATCAAACCGGTGAACAGCTTTAGGCTTGCGGAAATTCTTAACGACATTGAGTACCTTGACGTATTCGCTTTCTTGCAAATTAAATACCCAGGTAGGATAGTCTTTGGCGTAATCAAGAAGCACCGTGAGTGCTTGATCGTAAGCTTCTTGGGTAATGAGCTTATCCCCAAAGGTACCCTTGACAGCTTCACGGAGAGTCGGTAGCCATGTTTTGGCAGGTCCTGATGTCCAAATTTCACGCCCTACCGGACCAAGAACGCGCTCACCCTTAAACTGCTCGAGGTTGAGTCCTTCTGAGGTAGGTAGTTGTAAAAAGAGCGCTTCTGCCCTGGGTTTCTTGACAAATTCGCGCGCTTCTTGGCGGTGAGCATGGCCTTCGCCGTCTTCGGTAATACGCACATTTTGTAGTTTGAGCAAGTTGTGGAAAACCATTGCAAGTGGTTGCCGCAAAGACTGATATGATGCTGAGGTATCCAAAACTTGGACATAGCGAATGGTTTGATAACCGGCCCGCAGTGCCAGACCTTTAAGTGAAGGAGGTAGGTCATCAATACGGTTACGCAACTGTTCAAAGAAATGAACATCGGCACGGGGAACTAGGCGTGTCAGCTCAGGGTTGGTCACTTTGTCAACCTTAGGTTTAAACCCCTCAGTGAGGTTCAAAATCTGCGATTTGGTGAATTTGTCACCACTGTTTTCAACAGTTCCTACAGCATCCCAATAGTTAAAGGCAGATAGGTCGTTTAAATGAACTGTCTTACCGAGTGTTTTGAGCCACCAAGCTGCCCACATGGGGTTGCGCCCGCCGTAGGCAAACGCCACGGAGTCTGCTTTAATAACCCTCGAGAGAAGTAAAACTTCTGCACCAACATACTCTTTCATGATGATCCCCTGTCAAACGCTTTCTGACAACTTATGTACACGTAGAAGTGGGCAGTGACTAACTTCAATATAAAACGTACCATGTGCGCACATTGAGTGCAGAAATATTGCCCATATGGTTCTAGGCGCTTCAAGTGCAGAGCTGAACCTGGTGGCTTAATCGTGTATGACACGCGTTTTAACATACTGATGTGGACTGCACTGACGCACTGACATGCTTACTGATGACATACTTACTAAACATAATTTACTTTCTGATACGACGTACTGCGCTGTGTTAAATCTTTAGCGCACAACACATATGGTAGTGTTTTTGTAGTTATGAGTTCCATGCTTAAAATTAAAATGAGTGCCAATAATGCTGTACGTTGATTGATCAATCTTGATGATATTGAATACTGCCGTCTTCCAATAAATCTAAGAAGACTAAGACAATCTCAGGATCAAATTCGCTGCCTGCGTGAATCAGTACTTCTTGTACAGATTCATCTTTGGTGTAAGCTCTGCGCCAAGGGCGCTTGTGGGTAATGGCGTCCCAACTGTCAGCAAGGCGCACGACACGGACACTCACCGGAATGTCAACACCAAATAGCATGTCAGGGTAACCGTTACCGTTGTACCACTCGTGATGCCAACGGACAATAAGTTGCTCTTCACGACCAAAGCCACGGCGTGCAACCTCGCGCTCACCAACAAGCGAGTGTTGCCACATGTCCACCATTTGTGCAGCGCTAAATTCTCGAGGGTCATGATAGAACTTTTGGTTCAAAATGACCTCGCCAATATCGTGCAAGAGTGCGCCAGTTTTGATAATACGTACTTGCTCGTCGTCGAGCATCATGGCCTCAGCTAGGCTTACTGCAACTTCAGCAACCCGGCGGGCGTGACCAGGCGAGTAATTTGAAAATTTATCTGACGTTTCAACTTTTGTATCCAAGGTTGTTACATAGGCTTGGACGATATCGTCAATGAATCCACCTTCGGTGGTAACACCTGTACTCATTGTGAATAGAACTCCTCTGCAAAAATAATGGCAAATGTAATGTAAAAACGGTGTGCACACATCTTAATGTGGTGACAGGGAGGGTGGTATGAGTTCGTGAAAGCTACCAGCCTCAGCACGAACATAAACCTATTGTATAAGCTAGATACCCATAAACATTTGGGCATCGGCACCTTGTTGTGGTTGTGTTGAGCGTCCTCATATATTTGGGCATTACGAGCAGTTACACCACAGCAACTACACCATGAGAGTGATTGGCGACTCAAGCGCGTCTTTCACTGCTTTAAGAAAGAGCGCGCCAGCTTGCAGGTCAATATCCCCAATTAAGGTTAGTGTGCCGCGTAAGTGCTGGTGCGCGGGGTCCGTTTGTAAACGGGTTAAAAGTAGATGACTACCTTCTAGGAAGGTATTGAGACCGTCTAGCTCGAGCTCACTGATGTCAGCAACTAAAAGTGGACGTTCTGAAGCATCACTACTTGGGTTCATGTGTGGATCTGGAGCCGTTTGGTGCGCATCTGCTTGACGCTTAGCCATAAGGACACGGCGAAAGCTTTCCTGTTGGGGAACCTGAAAGCTAGGCACAAAGCTGCTCCCAGCTAGCTGAGCAACCGACACAACATCATGCCCATCTAGACGACCCAGACAGCGTTCGGCAGCGCGCCCTAAAAAGACAACGATGGGAATATCAGGGATATCTAACACGTCTTTGAGGCGGTCAGCGGCCTCGAGCATAAAACTTGCATTAAAGTGACGCTGAAGTTGATTAGGTGGGCGGTAAGATGATTGTGAATATGTAGCTTCAGTAGCTAAGTGAGCTTGCTCTGAAGATGTTTCTGAAGGCACCAAGGCAGTTTGGGACTGCCAAGTTGACGCAAATTGTGAAAACTGGCGGATACCTTGAGAGCGACCTCGAGCTTGTTCATGAGCACTGTTATATTCTTCAGAGGACGGTTCAGAGGGCGCTTGTGATATTTTGCTCGGTGGTTGTCTAGATGTAGTTTGGTCGTTCTCAGCTCGGTTAGCTCTAGAAGCGCTGTCTTTACGTGGCTTACTCTCGGTACTTGTTGTTTCGGTACTTGCTTTTATAGTGTCTTGCTCATCTTTAGCGCCTTCATCTTCAGGTAAGCTGATAAGGCTACCTAGGTCTTCACCACTGTTTTCGGCAAGCCCACTGGCCAACATGGCAAGTTCTTCAAGCTCTTGGGCATTGGGCTGGAGACGCTCGTCTAACGTATCTTGGAAAATATTTTTGCCCACTGGCTTGACGGCAGACGCATTATCAGTAAACGCATTGTCAGTAAACGCATTGTCACTAAACGCAGGGCTGAGGTCGGTATCATCCAACTCGGTATCATCAAGATTGCTTATCCCAAGATCCATACCATCAAAATCGGTAACCTCAAGACTCGCAGCTAGGTCGTCTTCGGTTGCGTGTAGTGCATCAGGGTGAGTTGCTGCGGTGTCATCTTGGGGTGAAGCAGATGCCGTGCTACCAGTCTGAGTAGATGACCCAGCTATGTCTTCACCAGCAGCCAAACGCGCGAGCGCTTCTAGATCGTCTTCAGGAAGCATGCTACTGGTGAGTGCCTCGAGCGGGTCGTAATCTTCTTCATCTTGCTCATCGTCAGCATCGCTACCAATATCATCTAGTGCTGTATCAAGGCTAGGAGCTGCAGCTGCTTGGTCACTGCTATCTGTCGCGGCATCAGTATCTTCTGCAGGCGTTTCAGGAGCCATAGCGAGTGTGTCTAGGTCGTCTAAGGCGGCAACGTCCGGCATGTGATCAAGCGATCCCCCATCATCCAACAAGATGTTGTTCTCGAGGTGATCTGGCTCGAGAATATCCATCAGATCAGATGTATCAAAGTCCCCACTTGACTCGCGGGTAAAATTCAATAAATCATCAACTAGGGCATCACCAAATAGGTCGCCGTCCATGAGACTATCCCTCCCAAGGCCACTGTAATTTCACGTTCACTATCATAACCAGTTAGCCATAAGATTAAAAAGTAGCTTCGTCCGGCTTGTCGGTAGTAGTTACTAAACTCACAAAAAGTTATATCAAAAGCTGAGATGCATGATGCGTACAGGTTGATATTATGGTGCTAAATAGTCTAGGACAGTACAATCGTTTGTAATCACACATCATAACCTCAATAACCTAGGGCACACAGCATATAGCCTGTCACCATCTTGCACAGCACAATACCTGTAACACATGCCTTAGTTTGATTGTAACAGGTGTGTGAGGTATGTCCATATTAGTCTTCACGTTTACCACCCCAGTTACCACCGCCTGTCCCATCTAGGGCTTAGATAGGTTTGAGCTGGACACAATCGTACCTCACTTGTTTTTCTGGAAAATGCAGATTGAGTAATCGTTGGATTTAAGGCATACGCCTTTCATTGAGTTCTGAAATTTGTTACATTAAGTTGAACGTGGTGATTTACAAATACCGCTCGAGGCAAAAGCGACACTAACTAGTTGCGCTTTAGAAAGATATACACGCTGTGATGGAACATGTAGCAAACACACATAGTGACAACGACACTCGCGATCTTGACGCTAATGATCCAGACGTAAGTGATCTTGGTCTTGCAAACCTGTTGAGTGCGCTTATTGTGTCGCAACAGCGCCTTGCCGAAGCACTTTTGCGTGTTGTAGATATTGCCAGCAAGCACCCATGCAGTGTGTCACTAATTGCCATAGAAATACATGAACTAGCTACATATGCCCACAATCAGGGCGTTCAGGTAGATAAGGTGGTTGCTTCAGTTGGCAAGACCATCTCAGCACAACTGCGTAATATTGATTTGATTGGCTACAGCCCAGACTACGGGCATACATTTACGGTGATTACTGCACCAGCGTTTCATGTTGAAGGTGAACAAGTCGCAGTACGGTTATGCCAGAGTATTAGCGCGCTCGAGCTTAATGATTTACCCCAACTCCAGCTTACCTGTGGCGTGAGTTCTTACCGTTCTGGAGATACACCAGATAGTCTACTTACACGCGCCCAAAAGGCCCTTGCTAAAGCTAAGCTGAGTGGCAGCGGTTGTATTGCAAGTGATGGCGCAAACGAAAGCGAGCTACTCCTCTAATAAATTGATTGTCATTAGTATAGACGTAAATGTCGTTTGTTTAGGCCTTGATATTGATAGCAGTTGCACGTGATGCTGATATGGTCGTGTCGCCAGACATAAGTCCAGCAAAATCATCTAATCTTGTGGTATGTCAACTTATCGTGTGACTGCTGTGACCATGATCTGTAGCATTTCCACGAGTGACTGCCACAGGCAGTTGCGCGTGCGACCTAGGGGAGTAGAAATCGACCTGCTCAGTGTGGGGGACTGATCCTGGAACTGCTACTGATATCAACTGGGTCACGTAATTGATGATTGTCCATACGTCCTAGGTTAGCTTAATTAATTGCTTGTTGAAGCTGTAAGTTGGTCTGCATTTAAACCGGTCAGGTAAGCTAAGAACGAGGGCAAGATGGGTAATACACAGGGAGATAAAAACGACAGTGCACCAGCAATAAAGGCGATTCCGAAACTAGGGCGGACGTCCCCCAAAAGCCCCTCGAGACTGCCCATGCTTGCTAAATACGGTGCCAAGTAGCTAAGCCAATCGCTGAGCAGGACAACACCCACTACAATCAGCAAAATGCCCCCAATACGCTCGATGATACCTGTGTAACGGTTAAGTTTGCGCCAACTGGTAAGCGTTTGTGCTGCCAGTAAAAACGGTACGGCGAACCCTAGTGAGTATGCGCCCAGCAAAAGGGCAGCTTGACTGGCTTCTCCAGTCGTGCTTGCTAGCACTAAAATACCGCTCAACACCGGTCCAATGCAGGGTGTCCAACCCGCACCAAAGGCAACCCCGACAAGCACAGAACCTGCGAAACCAGCAGGTTTACGGGCCATGTGAACACGTAGGTCACGCTGAAATACGTCAATAGGAATAACCTTGAGCATGACTAAGCCCATAAAGATAAGAAAGCCACCTGCTGTGAGTCGCACAGCATGACCGTAGTCAAACAAAAAATCACTGACGAGACCTGCACTAAACCCAAGTGCAACAAACACAGCGCTAAGTCCAAGGACAAACGCAAAACTGTGTAGGGTAAGTTGGGTTCTAGCAGACAACCGTGATGGTGCAACCTGTTGGGTTGCAGGCGAATTTACAGGGGGAGAAGCTAGTTTATCCACAACAGATTCCTCACTTTAATGGGCATTATTGACTTACTTCGGCTAGTCCTAGTTCACTAAGACTGAGACAATGCTCGCCGCACGATACAACGGACTGCTCAGGACGGTCATGGAGGACAATTTGCCCGTGAATGTCTCCTAACACAGTATGGCTAATAGGTGAGGTTGAGCGCACGCTGGCGTCGTAGGTTACGTCTATGGTGGTAAGTAGCGCAGCAAGTTCACGGCTGTTAACCGCGCCCACCTTTACGGTTTGAATGATCCCGTCAGCATCGATAAAAAAGGTGGTAGGCATACCGCGCACGCGGTAGTCGCGAATCACGTTACTCGTGGTATCTAAGTCAAAAGCATCTCGCTGTTCACGGGTTGGATCAAACGCAGCGGTGAGCTGAATGTGTTCTTGCTCGAGAAACGCTGCAGCTGCAGCTGCATTTTCATTATTATTCAGCAACAAAATGAGGGCGTCATCCTCTTGAGCGGTTAAGCGATCTTGAGCTTGCATAAAAATAGGTAGCTCTTCACGGCAAGGTGGACACCATGTGGCCCACACGTTAATAACTAAAGGACGGCCGGCAAAATCACTAAGCCGCAGCGGTTGCCCGTGTACGTCAGCAAGCGCAAAGTCAGGCGCAGGATCGCCAGCATGTTGGGCATACACAGGTGTCAAGATCGTCAGGATGACTAACGCTGAAACTGCCCACGTTACAGCGTGACGCAGTGCAAGTGATGCTTTAGCTGATTGGTTATACAACCGCATTTGCGCTCCTGACTCAACGAGCTTAGAAATCATGATTGTATGATAGACAGTGAATAGCCCTAGGCACGTCAAGTGCTTGACTTCGTGAATGGTTATTAAAACGTGAGGTCGTGCGAGGTTCAGTGTTGATGAGTAGCAACGGACGGCCTTACCGTAATAATCACGCGTTGAACTAAGTGGTGTTAAGACTCATGCAGGTAGCATCTCGACTTGTATGAGGTAATAGTTGCCTCAATATGCTTAGGAATGCGTTGCTGAGGTGTCTTTGACCTCGAGTATACAATTCTCAACCAAGTAAGCTTCTCAACTAAGTAAACTGAGGCAAGTAAAACAATGCTCAGGACAAGCTGGCAAGTTGCCCCAGCACGTCCTGGGCTAGCTCTTTACCCAGTGTTACGGACTCGCGTGCCTCGCCAGAGATTTCGGCTTGAATGGTGACATGCTCACTTGGGTCGGTTACAGCGCCAAACAGAGTCATGTCACCTTCGCTGCTTACCGTAGCAAGTGCGCCCACAGCATAGGTATGCTCACCAAGCGCGCTGTGTGTACTAAGTGCGGCTGCAAAACTGCGTTCAGCTTGGACTCGGTCAAAACTAGGTCGGTGCTGCAAGGTATAGGCCGTTTCAAACGCGAGGTCATCATCACCTCGAACAACTAGGGCAAGGGCACCTTGACCCATGCAAGGTATAAAGATGTCAGCCTCGAGCAAGCCCTCAATATGCTGGCGGTGCCCCGAGCGAATAAGCGCGGCCGCAGGTAAAACAAGCGCCGCCAGTTCATCACTGCTAATGCGATTAAAATGCGCTTCAAAGTCCTCTGTAAGTACGTGCACGATGAGGTTGGGGTAACGCGTGAGTAAAAACGCTTTGTCCCGTTCGTCCCGCACGCCAACATGGGACTGGTCGGCTAGGTCATTAAGCTGTTTAATGCCTTTGCTAATAATGGCATTGCGAGGCTCGAGCCGTTTACTTATAGCTGCCACGGTGACATCTTCGGGGAGGGTGAGCGGCAGTGTGTCAGCAGCCAGGACGGCAATATTAAGTTTGCTAGCTGTGAGTGCCGTAAGCACATCTTCTGCTGAGGTAGCACCGCGAATGGTGTGTTGAATGATATTGAGATCAGGCCATTCCTCAGTGAGTTCGGCAAGCACCGTACGTGTTTGTTGTAGCGCTAGGGTACTACCGCTATTTCCCAACACAATTCTTGACATAATCCCTTTTTTATCACATCTTTGCGGTAAAGACCAGCAAAAGTGTAGCAGAACCTAGTTAAGTACCTCCAAGTTGAAAAGTGGGTTTTATGAAACTCAACAGCGCCCATCCTTAACCGCTAACCGCTATCTGAAAACTGCGGTTTCCAGATAGGAGGTACTTAGTAAGCTGAGGCTTGTGACTGTCACCATCATCTTGGCGTTATTGGTTGTGATGCTGAATGATGTAAGGCCCTCTATACCTAACCAAATGTTACCTGTTGTACAGGCTATACTAAGCGCTCATGACGCGCCCGTTTAGTTTGATGGCTCAGGTTTACGACGCCATTATGAAAGACATTGATTACGAAGGCTGGGTTGAGTTTGTTCTCGAGCATGCTGCTACCCGCGGTTGGCAAGGTGAGCGTGTGTTGGATTTGGGATGTGGTACAGGTAACTCGAGCATCCCCTTTTACGCACGCGGCTACCAGGTCATTGGCCTAGATAGCTCAGCAGACATGCTCGCGGTAGCGCGTGACAAAATGCCGGTACTCAGCTTTCTCGAGGCGGATTTTAGAGACTTTCAGCTAGCCGTCCCGGTGGATTTAGTTGTGTCAATGTTTGACTCGCTTAACAACCTCACCCAGCCTTGCGACTTTGTGCAGGCTGCCCGCTGCGTCTGGACAAGCTTGCGTCCAGGTGGGCTTTTTATCTTTGACATCAACACTGAAGCAGGCTTGCGCGACCTGTGGGAAATGGGCATTGCCAGCGGCTATGCCGGCGACGTTTACTACAACTGGGAGCACACTTACGACGAAACCAGCAAACTCGCAACCGTTAAAGCTCACTGTGAGCGTGGTGAGGTGTCGTTTACCGAGGTTCACACCGAACGTGCTTACGAACCTACTGAGGTAAGTAAGTTACTGCAAGAGGCCCACTTTGAAGACATTTGCATAGTCGCATTTCCCTACGGTGGGCCGCCCCCAGAAGATGCCTTGCGGGTCTGGATAAGTGCACGCAAACCTGTTGCGTAGAATGTGATGTGTGATTCAACTTACTCGAGGACGTTTTTGTTGTCACGATGTAGACCTCATGTATACCCCTGTAATCTGTGGCAACAGTATGCAAGTGTGCCTGAAGAGACACGAGGGCGCAATACGAGGGCATAACAGGTGATGCATTTACGGTAAAGTAAGTTTAAGGTGTCCGTTTTAGAGATTCAGTTTGACAATGCTGAACGCAGTTATGCAGCCGGTGGCATGATGAGCGGGCAGGTTAGCTTGCTCGTCAGCGAGGTCACGCCCTGCCGTGGGATTGTGCTCGAGTACTGGTGGGAAGCACGCGGTACAGGTGTTACCGACCGCGGCCCTGTCCACAAAAAGATTATTGACGTACATACTTTAGCAGGACACATTGGCCAACGCGTGACCAACTTAACCCCACCAGCAGCAGAACAGGCAGATGTGTCTGCCAACAACCCTGTTGCACGGGTTAACGTTGTGCTGCTCGAGCCCCGTGAGACCTACGTCCTACCCTTTTACATAGCAGCACCACCCGGTCCCGTGAGTTACCACAGTGAGCACTTGCAGCTTGACTGGCACATGCGTGTGCGTGTTGGGACTACAGCAGGTCAAGTACTCAAACTCACCCGTACCTTTAAGATGACTGCTGGCAGCGCCAGCGAAGCTGACTTAGGACTTGTTAGCATTCCGGCAGGTAGTGCCCTCGAGCGTCACGTCAAGTTACCCTCCATGATTGCGAGTAGTACATTTTTAGGAATTGGCGTATTGGCGTTTATAGCCCTCGGCACGTACTTATTGCCATTACCCAGTCAGTTTCCAAGCCGAGTTGAGGATTACCTCAGCTTACCTGCATTGGTTGCTGCGCTTATTTACGTCATTATTATGACGCGAGCGTTGGTGCGCACCTTACGCGCCCGGCAGTTTTACAGTGATATGCAAGTGGACATGCCGGCAGCGATTGTTGCAGGCAGTAACTTAGATGTCGTGATGCGTTTTAGACCGCGCTACAGCAGCCCGCGTCAAAGGTTGCAAACACGGCTTGTGATTGAGGCCTTTGAGCAGACACGCAGTGCCAGTCAGCAGCACACGCGCTGCATTACCAGTACCGTTTTAGACAGTACGAATCTGCTTGATCTGGTGAGTCACCGTGAAACAAAAGTGCTCGAGCGCTTCCAGTTACCAGAAGGTATGGTGGCAAGTTTCCAGTCAGAACATCACAGCGTGTATTGGAAAGTCATGCTCGAGGCTCAGTTTGGTAGCTTACCTGTCCGCACGAGTAACTATGACTTTGTGGTGCAACCTTGGCGGACACTTGTAGCCTAGCTGATGTGTTCAGTGATCACATGAATAACATCAACCTCTAGCTGATAGGTGGGATGATGCCAAGTGAGTAGCCCTAAGGCTCAGGTAAGTTAGGAGCTTGCTTGTGCTGTTTGCGCCACAAGCTTTGGTTGACAACAGACGATCCAATAAGTGGACCCAGAATGAAGTACAAGTAATAGCTAATCAGCCGCCACAAAATAACTGCTGCTGCCAATTTCTCTGGGTTGGCAAGGCCTGCTAAGAGCCAGCCGAAGGCAGCCTCTACATAGCCACTAGCGCCTGGTGTAGGTACTAAAAACGCCAGGGCGTGAATAATGTCGTGAGCTGCAAGGAGCTCGAGCTGCCCCACAACTAGCCCTACTGCAACTGCAGCTGCATTAAAAACGGCAAAGCGTACGCACCAAAACAAGGCACTAACAGCATGTAGTTTAATGTGTACATGCCAAGGTGTTTGTACAAATAACACCGAGGCTTCCTCGAGTTGTTGTAAGAATGTAAGCAACCCCTTGCGCCAACGCGTTAATCTAGACCAACTGCTAAGCCATCGCACTACCGCAATGAGCCACCTTAAACGTAGAGATAGTAACAGACTTGCGGCTATAGCAAATGCCATGAAGCCAGCTACGGTCCAAAGTGGACGTGCTAGCGGTAGTTCCACGCCGCGGTTGTAGAGCCACAATACAGACAGCGGCACACTCCACGAAAAAAAGCTCATGTCGGTAACAGTCACAAGCAAGTTAACCAAGACCGCTTTAGGGAGCGCCACCCCGTAGTGATGCAAAAGCCAGGTCATTCCCAGAGCGTTACCACTACCTGCGGGTGTAATGACTGAGCTAAACGTGCCCATAACGTGGCAACGTACACCCTGTAAAACGGACAAATCTGCACCCGTAAGACGCGCCAAAATAGCTGTGCGCCAACCGCCGCACAACCAGCGCGCACACAGGGCAATAAGCAGTAGCCCTAATCCCCAAGGGGACACTCGGCTGAGCTGCTGCCAACTGTCAGCCGAAAATGCGCTTGGTAAAAGCCACGCTAACGCTGCTGCGCTAAGTGCCAGCGATACCGCTAAAATTTGCCAAAAGCGTTTAGATGTTTGAACCATAAGATGTTTCCATAAACATTGTCGCCTGTAAGTGCAAAGGTTAAAGACTATAAAAGTTAAAAATGTGCTATAAAATAGCGTGTTCCTAGCACTTAGTTTACTATCGAGCTAGGTAATTTTGGGATGGATGTACTTAGTTTAACGTACTATCCTGATTAAGCTCGAGAGATAAGTTGCTACCAATCAACTTTACACTTTGCTATCGAAATACAATAAAGTATACAACCATTAAAGTAATCACACAATGAATTAGCACAAGCTAGCGCGGTGTAATTGCCAAATGAACATGCCGTAATGATTAGTGCAGTAGATTACGAATCACGCAGTCGAGCATGATCTAATCTGATGTTAATATTAGGCTGCCGTAGTTGCTGGGGTATCTCAAACAATCAAATGAAGTCAATGTCATACATATGCTTTGCGTATTGCTCACTGTAGTCAATAGTACATTAGACACACCGTTAGTACATCAACCACACCGCCATCAACACATTAAAGTACTATACAGCCCAACTAAAAGGGTAAACAACGGTCTTTAGTACGGTGAGGTGACTGACCTGTAGCACTTAGGATGGACACAACAAAGCCAGCAGTGAGGTTATAACTGAACACCCTGACTACGTAAACTGACATCAGCTTGACCTGTACGGGCATAGTGCACAACGTAGTGAGTCAAACGGCGGGTGAGGTCGGGAAAGTTGAGCGCGACGGTTTTGGTTTTAATGGCCTCGAGCATCTCTGGCTGCTGATAATACTCGAGCACTTTCTTTTGCAGACCGTCCGGTAAGGGGGCAAGTCCACCGAGCCCATGCTCAGCAAGTACATCAATAATAATAGTTTCAACACCACCTGAACGACTTGGAGCGAGCACAGGACGTCCCACAGCAAGCGCTTCTAAAACTGCAGTTGGGCCTGTTTTGCCAACCACAACGCTACTTGCTGCTAAATAGTCGGCCATTTGGTCAGTGTAGCCTATGGCGCGTAAGTTGACTTGCTGCCGCGCGTTTAACGTTTGTTTGAGTGTGTCATTGCGGCCACAGATGACTACAAGTTGCATGTCTAAGTTAAGTGCGGTGAGGGTGTCAACGATAGCTTCTGGGTCGCCGCCTACGCCTTCACCGCCGAGCACAATGAGACAGGTAAAGCGGTCATCTAGCTCGAGCTTCGTTCTAGCCTCTTGTTGCTCGGGTGCAGCTAAGATGGCTTGCCGCACCGGATAACCAACGACATCAATTTTGCTCTCAGGAACGCCCATAGCTACCAATTTGTCTCTAGCCCGCGTGCCCCCCAAAACCATACGTTCACAGTTAGGTTCTGCCCACAGGGCACTGGCATCTAAGGTAGATGTTTGAAACGTGAGCACAGGCACGTTGAGTTGAAATTGCTGTTGCGCTAGCGTGAGGGCAACAACCAACCAGGGGTGATTGGCAACAACAAGTTGCGGCGGGTCGGTATTGAGACGGCTAGCTGCTTCTTTGGCAAACGCGCGCAGCATGCGGCGGTGAACGCGGTTAGTTGTCCATGGAAAGTGGTCAAGGACACGCTGTCCTAAGCGGGCGCGCCAAGGTTGCTCTAAAGCCCAACGCCAAAACTCCTTGTGACGTGTGTCGTCTTCAGCAAAGCCATAATCCCGCATAATTTCGCGTACATCGGTTGTAAATTCATTAGGATAATAGGCGTGAATAGCCTCAGCCATGGCGTTGGCAGTGCTTACGTGTGCACCACCTGCAGCAATGGTGGCAAAAAGAATACGAGGTAAAGGTTGGGTCATATCACGATCTTCCCAATTGCTAGATTTCTTAAATTTCTTCACTATTTGCGTTTTATAATCTCACCCTTAGAAAGCTGTTTGTAACATCTAAAAAACATCGACATGAGGCTTTCTTAGCTGGCATACCATCAAGGTCTTTAGTATTCCGTGTAAATCTTGATTGATGGTAAAACATCGTTACTTGCGCTCGTTACAAATAGGCTCTAAGGAGATGATTTTGTTTGCTGAACAAGTCGCATGAACGCAACTAAACGCGGGATGCGGTGCCAGCGAGCGGGGTCAAGCCCAACCCGCCACGCCCACTCAATACCCAGCTGACGTGTCCATGCAGGTGCGCGGTAAACCTCACCAGAAAGCACATCTAGTGAACCACCCACACCTATTATAACGGGCACGCCAAGGCTGTCTTTGTGGGTGTTTAAAAATACCTCTTGCCCTTCACCTAGACCTGCGAACAAGAGCTGAGCTTGACTGTCAGCAATTTGGTCAATTACCTCGTCAGGCTGCTGTTTGTCAAAATAGCCGTGATGATGCCCCACAATGGTGCTTCCGTAGCGTGCTTGGGCAACTTCAGCAGCATGCTCAGCAACACCGGGTTTACTGCCCAGCAAAAAGACCCGTAAGTGTGGCGCGTGTTCAAGGAGCTGGAACATTAAGTCAACGCCTGTAACCCGTTCGGGTAAAGGTTTAGCGAGTTGACGGGCTGCCCAGAGCATACCGACACCATCTGCCACAATAAGCGAGGCTGCTTGGATGGTGCGCTCGAGCATCTCATCTTGTTGCGCTTGCACCACAATTTCTGGGTTCAAGGTTACGACAAGATGCGGCTCATCTGCCTGCTTAGCGTGCTGAATACACCAGTTACAAGCTTGCGCAAGATCACACGCAGCCACGTTATAGCCAAGAATCCTCTGCTGGTCAAAAGAATTTGAACTCAGCGTAGAACCTCGAACTGGTAAACATTGGCAGGTTGACTAGGAATGACTTGCTTTAAGTGCGGGACAGCCTCAGCTTGGGAAAGGTAGCTAGCAAACGTGACATCACTCGCTTGGTCAAGCTCTCTAAGGACTTGCCCAGCGCGGGCGTGCCAAAGGGCCTCGAGCGGATCGCGAAAGGCTTTGAGCATCGTCATAGCCATGAGCGCGGTGCCATCTAGCTCAACTTGTGGGGCGCCATCAGCAGCGGTGGGTAAAACCACTTGAGAGAGCAGGGCTGCCATATAGCCTGCTGCCAAAATATCGCCAATGTCTTCGTCCCCCAAATGGCCGCTGCAAACGAGATGAATGGTGTTGTCAGCAAGATTAGCTGCGTGACGTATGACTGCCTCAGCATTGTATAAACTCCCCAACAGAACATGGGATGCTGTCCTGGTGTGGCGTAGTACCGTTGGTGAATTGTTAGATAGCAAAAGGGCAGCTTTGCCACTTATATCTACCTGCATAAGCTCAGTGGGTGAATTGCTGTAGTTAAATCCCTCTGGCGGCATGCCATCGCGCTCACCTAAAAGGAGCAAGGGAGGCTGTGTTTTGAGCCGTGACTTAGCAAGTTTGTGTGAACTGCGTACGCTCGAGCAAATATACAACTCGTCTAACCCATTGGCACAAAGTAATGCTGCTGCCGTGCAGGTGCGTAGTACATCAATGACGACGACGACATCTTCATAGTGGTCTTTGGGCAGTAGGTCAACGACAAGTTGCATAGTTAGATTCCAAAATGCGTACAAACATAAGTTAGTTTGTCATGTGGCTGTGAGTGTTTAAGTCTAAAAAATCGTCAATTGAGCGAGTAGTGCGTCAAGACAATATCTAATGTGTCAAAATCTAATGTGTCAAAGTACATTATGGTTGACGGTCTAGGGCGAGCATAAGGTAAAGCAAGTAACGATATGCTAACTAACGCGCTAGTTTATCACGCAAACCCTACAAAACGTCATACATAAGCTAACGTGTCTCCAACACACCGTAGCACACCGTTCAAGTACACCTCACCGAGCTCGAGACTCGACACTGTGGACAACTTGTAAACAAAATTAGTTGACGTATCTACTCGAAGTTACTGACCGCTAACTACATGACAGTTCGCGACCTTAAAACAGGGTAGCTTAATTTGTGACGCATGATGCAGCAGACACCGCAGTAGACACCGCAGCAAATATCTCGGTGGGCTTTTCAGAGGCTTACCAAACCGGTACGCTAGACGCTTTTTTTGCGCTTAGTGGGCAATCTAGGGCCAGTCAACAAGCTGCGCTCAAACTACCTAGACCTATGGACCGTGAGAGCTTGGTGCGCTCACTTGGGTGTTACGCAGGCCAGCTTAATGCACCCAACACAGTGCACGATAATTTGCACAAGCTTGCCCATCCCAACAGCCGTGCAGTGGTGACGGGACAACAAGTAGGTCTGCTGTTGGGACCTATGTTCACGCTATCTAAGGCAATGACAGCCATTAAGCTCGCCCGCGAGCTAGACAGTGAAGATAGTCCGGTTGTGCCTATCTTTTGGCTAGCCAGCCAAGATCATGACAGTGACGAGATTGATCACACGTACATTTTAGATACAGATGAGAGTTTGCATAAATTACACGTGCCCCTGCCGCAAGCTGTACCAGCTGGGCGTATTGCGTTGACTGCCCAGTGGGTAGAGGACATTTGCCTCGAGCTAGAGGCTTTACCTGCAGACGACACTATGCGTACTCACAAAGATGAGGTACTTGCGCTACTACAAGAAACAGCTGAGGATACCGATACCTTTGCAGATTGGTTTGCTCGTATTCTCTACAAGCTGTTGGGAGATGAAGGCTTAATTATTGTCAATCCGCTCGAGGACTGCATCGCTAGCCACTTCCACGGAATCATCAAACAAGAACTAGACCGTCCACTTAGGTCGTCCCAGGCTATTAATCAAGCAGGTGACGACCTGGCAGGCATGGGCTATGCACCTCAACTGGGCCGCGCTGAAGACGCAACTAACCTTTTTTACGAGGTTGATGGTGGCCGTCACTTGCTGCGGTATCACGATGAGCTCTTTTGGTACGACGGGCAAGATGGCGACGTATCTGTCACAAAAGACGTATCTGTCACAAAAGATGCGTTACTGGCAGACTTACAGATACGCCCAGCTTGTTTAACACCAGCAGCAGGCTTGCGTCCCATTACGCAAGATGCAGCCTTACCAACAGCGATCACTGTGGTAGGTCCAGGTGAATTACGCTATTTTGCTCAATTAAAAGGCGTTTACGACCTCAACGAGGTTGCTATGCCGCTTATCTATCCGCGCATGAACGTCACTGTGTTAGAGCCGCCTGCCCGCCGGGTTGTTGACAAGTTTGGACTGAATGTTGATGAGCTTTATGCTGATTTTGAAGATGTTCGCAACAGTATTCTGCTGAAGCTACACGGCCACAACGATGTCATTCAAGAAGCTTTACAGGTCTTGGAAACAAGTACTGAGCAGCTCTTGTTACACATTCAGTCGATTGACCCAACCCTCGAGCAACCTGTTGAACGCGGGTCTAAGCGCATTGAGCAAACCCTCAGCCAGCTGCGACACAAAAGCGCGCGCGCACTTGCTGAGCAAGACGACATCTATGCTCATCAATTTACGCGCTTACAAACGCATCTTTTACCCTTAGCTGGCAAACAAGAACGGCTAATTAGCCCGTTTAGCTACTTCCTCAAATTTGGGGTAGAGAATGTGATGAACGCTCTCCTTGAGCTACCTCCTGAGGGCCATCAAATCATTCGTTTTTAAGTTAGTGATAGATGGTTAAGTAATGGATGTTTTAACTGCGCTCGAGCAGCATAGGGATAGTTCTTGTGCCGTGTGTGGCCTGCTCGAGGCACGCAGTTTGCGCTACCTCGAGGGCATCGCTAGAGACGGCGTCAACGACATTCCCTTGCGCCAGCGGCTACGGAAGCAGGGTGGCTATTGCGCTCGCCATGCCAAGCTTTTTGCCGACCAGAGTTTACTTTTACCCACAGCGATTTTACTCAAAGATATGCTAGACGCCCGACTCGAGCGCGTTATAGATGGCAACACCAAACCCATCCGCTGTGAGGCCTGCCAGCTTGAAGCAGACTACCTCGAGCACCTCATCAAGCACATTCGCAAACACAAGCAAGCTGCTGAGGCTGTACTGATGACCTTGCCACTGTGCTTAACCCATCTAACTGCAGTCTGCAAGCCGTTTCCCAAACCTGTTCGAGAGAAACTTATTAGGCGCTTTGACGTGACAGATGCTCACCTTAGCGAGGTGATTCGTAAACATGATTACCGTTTTCAAGATGAGGCGATTAGTAAAGACGAGCGGGCAAGTGTAGAGGTTGTGTTGGGGTTGCTCGAGACACTTAGATAAATAGTGAAACAGGGACTAGATACGTATGAAACGTCATTCGCTATAATGAATTGTGGCAACGCTCAATGTCGTTTCTGAAATAACCCCTTCACGTTTTGCGGAGATTGGCGACCCAACAGGCGAGTTTCATCATGAAAGTGGCGACGTTAACGCCATTTGTAGTAACTTTGTGCGACTTCATTGGCGGGGCAAAGCCGGCGCATGTGGCGATCATCATATTCGTTACAGAATCAGCTTGTACAACCGTGAATTTGGACGCCGTCTAGGTGTTTTTGATGATTCCCACTATCCTATTAACCACGTAAGTTTCCATCTATCTAAGTCACTTGCTGCGATTAGCACGGGCAGTTACGATGGCGGTCACTATTTTGACGGTGATCTCTGGCTTTGGGATTGGGTACGTGATGACTTTGTAAGTGTGCTTGGGGAATCTAGAGAAGTTGTTCAAACTCGCTTTATAAATGAACACACGCTTGCCGTACTTTTGCGCCCACGCCATGAAGAAGAGTTTGGGCACGATGCACCGTTTGACACCTATCTGGGATTTACCCTTGACTTGAGCGAAGATATTGCTAGCTTACAAATACCTCGTTCCATCCATGGCGACCCACGACTTGCTGATTTACAACCTATTGCACCTCAAGAGCTAGGGTTTGATCAGCCCACTTTTGCAGGATACTTTCAAAAAATTCCTAGCTTAGAAAACAGATTAGATTACGAACACCGTAGCGGTATAGGGGACATGCTTTGGCTTGCCAATAATAAACTAGCTGCTGTTCATGAAACCTGTCATCTTGAAATATGGGATACCCAAAACGCACAAAGAACACATCATTGGCCGAGTGATTCGAGGCTAAGTGATTCGAGTGAGAACGGTGTAAAGATTTTACCCGTAAATGGTAGCCCACTCGTTCACGTATTTCGGCTTGGTAAATTCGACTTTCGGCATGGTGGCTACGACGACAAAACTCGAGCCCGTTCAACATTGTACAGATTGACTGATGAGCAACTCATTAAAGTCAAAGAATGCGATAAAGTCTTCTCTTTTTCGTCAGATCAATATGGCAACGTACTTTGTAACGATATGTTGTACTACATTTGGGATAGATCAAGAAAAAGCCAACAACAAGATGTAGTATTAACAAGCGACTTAACCGAGTTATATGTTGGTGATTTAGGTAGATATCTCGGCTCACTTTCTCTACATGGTGGCAAAGGTTTTTACATCTTGAGTGC
>JBCCBI010000040.1:0-19894 GCA_039034155.1 Deinococcota bacterium
AGGTGACGGTCCCCAGTCCGATGTGGGGGTGCGGGCTGACATCCATCCCCTCGTCCGTCAGCATCTCTGGTTGGGGATATGCTCGAGCTAGCTGACCGCAGTGAAACCCTCCACCGCGAATTGGGTAGGATAACGCGGCACCTCGATAGGGTTATTGCTGTTGGACCAGAAGCAAGTTACATTGCTGCCGAAAATCCACAAGCAACCTACCTGCCAACTTTGGACGACTTACTTACCCAGCTTGACAGCCTCAACTTATCGCAGACGGGCACCCTACTTGTCAAAGCGTCCCTCGGCATGAAGTTGGCGCAGTTTGTGCGGGCGTTTAAAGACTATGCTCTTACTCAAACTGATAGTAGTAACGCTCAACAAAAAACGCAGCAAATGACATCTGTAGCTCAACCACAGCCTCAACTGAAACAGAGTACATCTCAATTGGTAAGTGCGTCTCAAGCGGAGGCCGTTCGCTCGTGAGACTGCTTTACGCTGCTCTGCTATCGTTTTTTTTAGTCGGGGTGTTTGTGAAACTTGCCAAGCGGTTTGGTTGGGGTAAAGCTGTTCGCTCAGACGGCCCGCAAAGTCATTTGGCAAAAGCAGGCACACCGACGATGGGTGGGGTGGCGTTTTTGGTGGCGGGTATTTTGGTATGGCGTTTAACCACAACGCCCTCGAGCGACGAATGGGCGCTGGTGGGACTCATTGTGCTGACGGCTATTTTGGGATGGTATGACGACATTCTGTCACTCCGGCGCAAACGCCTTGGTCAGCAAGATGCATCAACGGGCTTGCTGGCGCGCTACAGATTACCCATGCAAGCACTCTGCGCTATTTTGTTTGCGATTTACGTGGTGTCTACCGGGCGAAATTTGTTTGGCCCTAACTGGCTAGATGTTATTTGCTATGGATTTATTATTGTGGGTGCCATCAACGCGCTTAACTTTAGTGATGGGCTAGATGGGCTGGCTGCTGGTATGAGCGCCATTATGCTCTTACTATTTATTCAAGTGCCGCTGGTGATTTGTTTGGTGGGCGCGCTGTGCGGGTTTTTGTGGCATAATGCCAAACCGGCCAAAGTGTTTATGGGTGGGGTGGGTTCAGAATCCCTTGGGGCTGCCCTTGCTGGAACCGCTATTTTGGCAGATGCCACCTGGTGGCTCCCCTTAATTGCCTTCGTACCCGTTGTCGAAGTGCTTTCGGTCATTGCCCAAGTGCTTTACTTTCGGGCAACTGCAGGCAAGCGCCTTTTGAGGATGAGCCCTATTCACCATCACTTTGAGCTTATTGGTTGGTCAGAAACACAAGTAGTTATGCGCTTTTGGTTGGTGACGGCGCTGTGTGTGGGGCTGACGTGGCACTGGCGCGGGGGATTTTAGATGACATTATCACCCGCTCATAAGTCAATGTCTGATAAACATGTACTGGTTTATGGTCTAGGTCGTAGCGGGCGGGCTGTGTGTAAGTTGCTCGAGGTTCAGAGCTATGCCATGACGGTCATTGATGCTCGAGTCGCTACTCAACAAGATGCCTCTGGCGAGGATCAAGTGCTTGTTCGTGAGCTTGGGATTGAAGTATATGAGTCGCTAGAGATGCTCGAGCAATTCCAACCTCAACTTATCCAGCATATTCAAACCTGTATTGCTGCCCCCGGCGTCCCGTGGCAACACGCAGACCTCACGAGATTACGAGAGCACGGCGTTGACACCATTGGTGAAGTGGAATGGGTTTACAAAACAGTTATTGAACCAGCAAATACATTATCTACAAATACATCATCTAAAGGTACTCAGCAGTTAAAGACCATTGGTATTACGGGCACAGCGGGCAAAACGAGCACCACCCAGTGGGTTAGCAGTTTGCTTACCCAAGCAGGTCAATGCGCTCCCGCCGGTGGAAATATTGGTCGGGCGCTAGCTGAGGTTGTCTTGGACGATGCTGTGCAGGCTGAAGCTGAGGTCACGTTTGTAACTGAGATGTCGTCGTTTCAGCTCGAGCGTTGCCCTACCTTCCGTCCTCATATCGCCGTTATCTTAAACCTAGGTGTTGACCACATTGACCGACATGGCAGCGTTGAGGCGTATCACGCAGCTAAGAAAAATCTACTTGCTAATTTGACAGCGCAAGATACCTTTGTTTACAACCTAGATGATGCCACGCTAACTTGCTGGGCGTCTGAAACATCTGCCAAGACCCTCAGGTTTTCAACTCAAAATGACCGAGCAGATGCTTACTATGCAGGTGATACTCTGATGCTGGCAGGTGAACCTCTACTCACAACAGATGACCTCAACGTTTACGGCCAACATCAACACAATAATGCCTTGGCAGTTGCCTTAGTTGGCTTGGCGTCTGGGCTAAGCCGCGCTGAAATTAAGGCTAGGCTTACGAGCTTTACGGGTGTTGCTGGACGCTACAGTCAGGTTGCCACTATGAACGGTGTTCAGTTTGTCGAGGATTCCATCGCCACGCGCACCCTGGCGGTACAAGCAGCGCTAGCAGCCACGCCAGCTCCCATTGCGTGGCTGGCAGGCGGTCAAGATAAAGGTGCTGACTTGGTACCCTTGCGTGACCTTGTGCGCGATAAGGTGAGTTTACTTGTGGCAATTGGTGAAGCTGGTCCTAAGTTTGCAGATGCCTTTAGAGATATTACAGACGTGTGTGTTGTGGATGATGCAGACGGTGTAGCTGCATTGGCTCGAGCTTGTGCTACCGGCTACGACCACCTCACTACCCAGTCTAAAACCCTACAATCTGAGCAGGCTAGCGGTACAGTCTTACTCGCGCCACTAGCAGCCTCGTTTGATCAGTTTCCCGACTATCAAGCACGTGCGAAAGCTTTTCGGCAGGTTGTCACAGCGTTAGTCGCTAAGTATGACGCAACGGTAAATGCATCAGCTATTACCTCAACTGCTGAGTCATTAGCGTCTGAGACAGTCTCTTTGAGTACAGCATCTAATGAAGTAGAGAGTAATGTGACAGCTGAGTTAACATCTGTACACACGGAAGATGCTAGCACCACACCATCACATAATATAGAGGAGCCAGCATGGACGGTCTCTTAATTTTAGTACAAGTGCTTCTTGGCGCTATGGGTGTGCTGGGTCTAGCTACCAGTGAGCCTGTGCTGGCGATGCCACAGGTGATTAGAGTCCTTTTGGGTTTAGTGATTACTTTTGTGATTGCGCGTATGCCTGCTCGAACAGTGGTGAAGCTAAGTCCTTATGCGTATCTGGGCGTGCTTTTTTTGCTTATTTTGACGCTCTTTATTGGCGTTTCACCCGAAGGTAGCAGTAGCCGCCGCTGGCTAGCTATTGGTGGGTTTACCTTACAACCCTCAGAACTTATGAAGGTAACAGTCATCGCGTATTTGGCAGGCTTTTTTTACAATCACTTAGGTGACTGGCAAATTTGGCGGCCTATGTTGGTTTTGGGACTTGCCGCAGGTGCCATCATCGCTGAGCCAGATGTTAGTACGGCTTTGTTTGTCTTTTTACTGGCCTTTGTCATTATGATTGCAGCGGGAACAACTCTTGTGAGGCTCATCAGCATTAGTACAACAGCGGCCCTTATTGCCGTTATTTTTGCAGGCCCGTATTTGAGTCAATACAGTTATATTGGTGAGCGGCTAGGTGGCTACCTTGATTTTCGCGGCGAGCGCATCGACAGTCGTGGAAGCAGTTACCAAGCCTTACAAGCGCAACGTACGCTGTTGCGCGCGGGCATTGTTGGGGTGGGACCGGGCCGGCCTATTTACGTGCCCGAAGCTGACACCGACATGATTGTGATTTCAATTGGTCACGCACTGGGCTTACTAGGTATTGCCACGCTGTTTTCGCTTTACTTTGTGATTGCTGCCAAGGGTGTGAACATTGCCTCGAGGGTCGAAGGACCAAGTGCCTTACTTGCTATTGGGGCAACCATTTATATCTGTTTGCAAGCAGGCTTAAACTTACTTGTCGCGTCCGGGTTAGTTCCGGTTACGGGCATCCCCTTACCGTTTGTGAGCTATGGGTTCAATAGCCTTATCTCCGTGTCCATTGCAATGGGCTTTTTGCACAGCGCCTCCAGAGAACTCAAACTTGCTGACGCGCAACAAGGAGTTGCCGTATGACCAGTAGCCGTATGACTAGTAAAAGTAGTATTGCTGTGATTGATGTTGTGCCTAACATATCAACTAGTCAGATGTCGCAAGTTAGCAGTGGGCTTAAGACAAGTTCAGGTAAGCATGTTGTGCTGGCAACAGGTGGTACGGGTGGACATATTTATCCCGCGATTGCCGTGGCAGAAGAGCTTAAGGCTCGAGGCTACTTGGTCACGTTCATAGGACAAGGTAAGGGCCTAGAAGCACGCCTTGTGCCCCAAGCGGGCTTTGAGTTTGTAGGCGTGACGGCTGGCAAGCTTGATCGGCAGCGACCTAATCCACTAGAAATCATAAAAGCTGTCTGGGGATGTTTGCAAGCACTTCGGCAGGTTGTGCGGTTGCGTCCAACTTGGGTGATTGGGTTTGGCGGTTTTGCTAGTTTTCCAGCTCTAGCTGCTGCGTGGTTGTTGCGCCGGCCACTTGCACTTCACGAAGCCAACGCTTATCCGGGACTGGTTACAAAATTATTTGCTCGCTCTGCGCGCCTAATAGCTTCGGTTGAAGCGGCTGTTTCTAACCGTTTACCTAAAAAAACCCTGCCCGTTGGCTTGCCCATCCGCTTAAATCAACTAGACAAAGCTGCCGCTAGGGCGCAACTTGGCTTGCCGGAGGATGCCCTTGTGACCTTAGTTATGGGCGGTAGTCAGGGTGCCAAAGTCTTAAACGAGGTTGTGCCTGCTGCCTATGAGGGTTTAGAACACACTCATCAACCGCATTATGTATTGCACAGCGCAGGTTGGGGACGTGTAGATAGCGTCACCCGTCTTATAGACCCCGATCTTATGGACTCTGAGCACTATCGGGTAATGGACTTTGTAGATGCTCCGTTAGCGTGGTCGGCTGCAGATATTGCGATTACTCGGGCTGGCAGTAGCACCTTAGCTGAGGCTGCGTTCTACGGCGTGCCGCTCATCATGGTGCCGTTTGCAGCGGCAGCGGAAAATCATCAGTTTCATAACGCCAAAGCGGTTGAGGCTGATGGTGCGGGCTACGTGATTGAAGAACGGGCGTTGTACGCTCCCTCCGATATGCTTCAAGCTGGTGATGGTAATGCCATTCGTCCTGAGCCTCTTATAGAACGTTGGCAACATCTTCTAGCAGCAAATGTAAGAGACAAGGTTGCTGAACGTGCCAAACTCAGGGCACAACCTGAGGCGGCGAAGCAGTTTGTTGATGCGCTCGAGCAAGCCTCACCAACCTCACCTAAATCATCACCCACAGGAACATCATTATGAATCACCTTCACTTTATGGGCATTGCGGGTATTGGCATGAGCGGCTTGGCCCGCTGGGCTTACGCGGATGGGCTGCAGGTTTCCGGTTGCGATGTCAGTGATGGCGCAGCGGTTGACAGTTTGCGAGCTTGTGGTATCCCCGTAAACATCGGTCACGATCCTAGCCATTTGGACATCGTCATCAACAATCAGCCCGTTGATACCTTGGTGTGTAGCATGGCTGTGCCACGCCAGCATCCTGAGGTTGTCGCTGCCCGCGCGCGAGGCATCACGGTGCGCTACCGCATTGATTTGTTGGCAGAGTTTTTAGCGCGTAGGCGGGCGATTGCCATTACAGGTACACACGGCAAAAGTACCACAACCGGCATGGTGTCCCACGTGTTTTTGGGTTGCGACGCTGATCCATCTGTACTTGTGGGTGGTCATTTACCGTGGCTGGTTAAAGCGGCCGCTCACACGCCGCACTCGAGGGTGACAGCAAGTAACGTTCACTACGGTAGTGGCGACGCGTTTGTGGCCGAAGTTGATGAGTCCGACCCAGGTTTTGCCAACATTGCCTCAGAGCTAGCGATTATTACTAACTTAGAAGACGACCATATCGCCGGTGACTTTGACGAGCGCCGCAACTATCACGCCAGCTTAGCTGACCTAGAAAATGCCATGCTTACCTTTGCAGGCCGTGCTAAGCAGGTGCTGTACTGTGCTGATTGGGAGGCACTGAAGCCGCTTGCTGCCCAAGGTATTAGCTACGGACTCAGTGATTCAGCTACCTACCGTGCCAGCGACATAAGCCTAACAGGCAGCGGCACAACCTTTACCTTGCGCTATCCAGCAGTACGCGATGCTCATGATGAACCGGTGACCTGGCAGTCGCTCGAGGTTAGTTTAGCAGTACCAGGCTTGCACAACGTCCAAAACGGGGTTGCAGCCTTGGCAGCCGCACACATGTTTGGGTTGGACATGCCCCAAGCTTCGCAAGCGCTGGCTACCTTTACAGGTGTGGGCCGCCGCTGGCAGCGCACCGGCAGTATCAACAACGCCCTCATTATTGACGACTACGCCCATCACCCTACTGAGGTTGGTGTGACGCTCGAGGCCGCTCGGCGAACTGGCCGGCGCGTGCGGGCCATTTTGCAACCGCACCGTTGGGTGCGCACGGCCCGCCACTGGCCAGCTCTGGCTGATGCGGCTGGGCTAGCAGATGAAGTCATTGTGTTAGATGTCTATGCAGCGGGTGAAAAAGCTATTCCCGGGGTATCCCCGGATATGATTGTGGAACGTTTGCAAGATGCTGGCAAACAAGCCAGTTATCACGATTTTGCGTCTGCTGAGGCTTACTTGAGCGATTCGCTCGAGTCCAACGACCTCATCATCACGTTGGGTGCTGGCGATGTTTGGAAAGTGGGGCAGAACCTACTCCAAGCGTGTGGAGGTGATGATGGCAGCGCTTAATATTCAGCATCGCACTTTGGCATCACTGACGACGTTAGGTGTTGGCGGTGAGGTGGAGCTGTGGGAACTTACTGATCGCAGTACTTTGCTCGAGGACTTACAACGCGCTACCGACGCGCCCTACCGCATGTTGGGTGCGGGTTCAAACATTCTGGCTGCAGATAACGGCGTACCTGAACGGGTCATCAAGTTTGGTAAAGGCTTTAACAGCATGACAGACTTTGAAGCTGCACTTAATCGTGGTGAAACGTCCATGTGGTTGTCAGCAGCAACGCCATTACCGGGACTGGTGCGGCGTGCTGCCACTTGGGGTGTGTCTGGTTTGGAAGGTTTACTAGGTGTGCCTGCCGTACTGGGTGGTGCACTTGCCATGAACGCTGGCACACGTTTTGGAGACATGGCGACAGTTGTGAGTGAGGTTGAGTTATTTGTTGACGGTAAGCTCGAGCGTCTCCCCGCGAGTGACATAAGCTTTAACTACCGCCATACAGACCTACCACCTGGTGCCATCATCACCGCTGCTAAATTATCGCTAACGCCTAGCTCCCCTGATGTCATTGAGGCCCGTCTAGCTGAGGTTGACGCTGCCCGCAAAGGCCAACCCAAGATTAAATCTGCAGGCTGTGCATTTAAAAACCCGCCGGGAGAGAGTGCTGGCAAACTCATCGACCAAGCTGGTCTCAAGGGATTAACCGTAGGTGGGGCGATGGTGTCGTATGAGCACGGAAATTTTATCGTCAACCAAGGTGGTGCAACTGCTACAGATGTGCTCACCTTACTTGCGCGCATTCAAGAGGTGATTCCGCAGCTCGAGCCTGAATGGCGCTTGTGGGGCGTGGGTAGTCAGCTCGAGCAGCTTCCACTACCCAAAGGAACCTCATGCGTCGCTTAATGATGTTATTGGTACTTGGTCTGCTAGTTGGCGGGATGCTTCTAACGCGCTATTACCCTGCGCTTACGACCATCAGCGTGGACGGCAACCAACATCACAGTCAAGATGCTGTTTTGGCGCTCGCCAACGTGACACCGGGCGATCCATTTTTATGGGTAACTAGCCAGCGAGTAGCTGACCTAGCTCGCGACCCTTGGGTTCGCAGCGCACAACTTACTCGCACATGGCCTAACACACTCAACATCACTATCAAAGAGCGTGAACCGTTACTTGTGTTTCATGACGCTCATGGTGAACATGTGTACGCTAAGGATGGTACACTTCTGTACGGCGTGTCAACTGAAACAAAAAACGCGCTAGTGTCACTACGGGGCTGGGGTGATGGGCGCTTAGCAGAAGCACTTGCGCTCAGTCAACTTCTCGCTGACTACGACTTGCGTAGCCTCGAGTACTCGCCTTACGGTTTTGACATTAACCTAGCTAATGGGCAGGTGTTTACCCCCAGCGCAGACGACTTAGTAACGCATTGGGCGGGATTCTCGGACTATGTTAGCAATTCTATTGCCCGCGAAGATAGCCACTTAGCTGTTTATCCGTGGGGAGTGAGCGTGAGTTATGGCAGATGAACGAATAATTGTAGGTTTAGATATTGGGACAACCAAAATTTGTACCGTCATTGGTGAACTTGCCAGCGATGGTGTCTTAGACATTATTGGCGAAGGCACTGTGCCAAGTGACGGTTTGCGGCGTGGCGTTGTCGTTAACTTAGAGCGCACCATTGCCTCGGTTAAACGCTCGGTAGCCGCCGCTGAACGTGTAGCCGGCGTTGAAGTTCGGCGGGCGCTGGTTGGCGTGGCCGGTAGTCACTTAAAAGCATTTACCAGTCACGGTATGGCCGCCATTCGGCGCGGTCAAGAAATCACCACTGCAGATGTAGAGCGCACGGTTGAAAACGCCACGGCTGTTCCCCTAGAAGCCAATATGGAAGTCCTCCACGTTATTCCTCAAGAATACGTAGTGGACGGTCAAGATGGTATCAAAGACGCTGTGGGTATGAGTGGCGTGCGTTTAGAGGCAGATGTTCACATTATCGCCGGCGCACAAGGTCCCTTGCAAAACCTAAAACGCTGCGCGAGGGATGCTGGCGTAGACGTAAGTAGCACCGTCGTCCAAGCGTTAGCCTCCGGTCTGGCAGTTCTTGATGACAATGAAAAAGAGCTCACCACTGTGCTGATTGATATTGGCGGGGGCACAACGGATGTCGGTGTATTTCGCCACGGAAACCTAGCAGATTCAGCGGTCATTCCGCTGGGTGGCGACCATATTACCCAAGATATTAGCCAACTGTTGCGCATCCCACCTGATGAAGCTGAGCGCGTCAAGAAAAAATATGGTGTGGCCGTACCTGACCTAGCTGACCGTGAAGTTGCCTTAGAAGTTGCCCATCCTAACTACACTGCCTCACTTTCGACCTTTGAACTTGCCCAAGTGATTCGACCTCGAGTAGTCGAAATCTTGGATATGGTTAAAAGCACCTTAGAGCAACGTGTGGGGGCGCTCGAGCTTTTAGCTGGTAGCGTGGTCATCACCGGTGGTGCGTCACTTATGCCAGGTGTTGAAAAAGTGGCTGCAGAACGGTTTAGGTTGCCCGTACGCATCGGCAAACCTGTGGGTGTCTCTGGCTTGGTAGATGTTGTGGCCAGCCCAGCACATGCAACGGCGGTAGGGCTCGTGCGCTATGGTGTCTTGCACAATGATATTCAACCGGCTATTCAACCGCGCAGTGGTGACAGCGTGGGCAAATTTTGGCAGGGTATGCGAGATATATTTAAAGACTTCTTTTAAGGTAGTCGTTGGTAACTTAAGCTCACACGTATGAAGTAAAGGATGTAGCAGAAATTTCTAATGTTCATCGCATATAGTAACGAGAGTGCAGAATCTCACAGGTTGTAATGTTATACACTGTAGCTTAAGATACAGAGGTGCTTAAGTAAATCGTAAGATAGTGTAACGCGTTGCTTATAGAAATCTGGTAACTAGAAATCTAGCAACGAAGCCTGATTAAGCAAAGGCATGTGTTTTAGCTAAGAACCAACGTCATATGTAATTGCGTAAGTTTGATTGGCTTAAAATACTTCTCTGCGAATGTGCACGAGTTTATGAGTTGATTTGCGAGGCATTAGAGGAATGGCGATTTGTTGTAGTTATTGGCTATTGCGTGTAGATCCCAAGTGGATTGAGAAAAGGCTTGGGAAGCCACGTATAGACCAAATTCTACAAAGCTCGAGACAGACCGCTAATTAAGGGGATATGAGGATGAGTCATACAGAGAACGCAGTAATCCGGGTCATTGGCCTAGGTGGAGGTGGCAACAACGCTGTAAACCGCATGATTGAAGCGAGTTTACAAGGTGTTGAGTTTATTGCTGCTAATACGGACGCGCAAGTGCTAGCAACTAGCTTGGCAGATACCCGCATTCAAATGGGAGATCATTTGACCAAAGGGCTTGGCGCTGGTGCTAATCCAGAAATTGGCGAAAAAGCCGCTATGGAAGACCGTGATCGTATCTCTGAAGTGCTGCGTAACTCAGACATGGTGTTTATTACTGCGGGTATGGGTGGTGGTACAGGTACAGGTAGCGCCCATGTAGTTGCTGAGGTTGCCCGTGAACTTGGCGCGCTAACTGTGGCTGTTGTAACCTGCCCGTTCCAGTTTGAAGGTCCTAAGCGTGCTCGTGTTGCAGAAGAAGGCCTGCGTAAGCTCGAGGACAAGGTGGACGCTCTCATTGTCGTCGAAAATCAGCGTTTGCTCTCAGCTATGGACCGTAAAGTCAAACTCAATGATGCGTTTAGAGTGGCTGACCGCGTGCTCTATCACGGTGTTAAAGGCATTAGTGATGTCATCAACATGTCTGGGCTTATCAACGTGGATTTTGCAGATGTGCGTGCGCTCTTATCTAATGCAGGTACGGTGCTCATGGGTATCGGTGCAGGTCGTGGTGAAAACTTGGTGGAGGAAGCATCTAACAGTGCCACTCACAGCCCGCTACTCTCGCGTGGTATTGAAGGCGCTAGTCAGCTCCTTATCAACATCACGGGTTCAGAAGAACTTACCCTCTTTGACGCGCATGAAATTGTTGAGAAAATTAGTGCTACCACTGACATTGATGACGTCAATGTACTCTTTGGGGTTGCTACCGACGAAGCTGCTGCTGAGGAAGTTCGCGTCACCGTGATTGCCGCAGGTTTTGATCACGCACCAGAGGTCAAACCACTTAGACCTACGCAGTTGCGGGCAGATGCTGCCGGACGTAACTACGACCCTAGTAACTACGACATCCCCGCGTTTTTACGCTACAGCGAAAGCGCAGATTAAACCCGCAGATTAAACCTCAGTTGTTTAGCGTTCATCTGATACAACTAGCATGAGTAGGAAACAAAGTTGAGGATATTGAGGTGAACCTCGAGCAGGTCAACAAAACAATGACCCGACACGCTTAGTGTTTTTAATTAAACCCCGCTGACACACTCACTCTGAGTCATGAGAGTGAGTGTGTTGTTATGGGGCTGGGTAAGTGTGTTGATGCTTACTGTACGTGTCTTAGCTGAACGCTAACTGAACAGCCATCGTGAACAGCTATCGTGAACGGTCATCGTCAGTTGTATAAACTGATGACGACCTCAGCTTAAATCCAGATAAGATAGAACCATGAAACGTGACGTGTTGTATCAAGGTGCCATCCTTGATCTCATCAAGTTAGATAATCACTGGGAAGTCATTGAGCATCAAGACGCTGTGTGTGTCTTGGTTGTTAATGGCTCTAATGTGCTTGGCGTTGAGCAACCGCGTCCTGCGCTAGGCGTGCGAACGTGGGAATTACCGGCCGGGCTTATTGATGCAGGTGAAACACCTGAACAGGCGGCGCGCCGCGAACTAGCTGAGGAAACCCAACACGGTGGCGACCTCGAGCTAATTACTCAAGTGTACTCGAGTCCCGGGTTTTGTACCGAAAAAGTTTATATTTTTGAGGCTCTTGACGTTCACCCTGCAGACGGTCAACCAGAAGCCAGTGAAGACATCACAATTGTCTGGCGCAATGTGCAAGAAGCGTGGGAGTTAATTAAAAACGGGCAACTTGTGACCAGCGCACACACTGCGTTGGCACTCAGTTACGCTTTAGAGCGCAGCATGCTAAAAACATTATGACAACAGTTACGCCGACACCACTCATTACAGCCAGCTTAGGTGAGTTGGCAGCAGCTCGAGCTGAACATGCTTCATCCACCGCTATTGCCATCGGTACCTTTGACGGCGTTCACTTAGGACATCAACGTGTCCTAGAACATGTCGTGCAGACATCTCGGCAAGATAACTTAGATGCTGTGATTGTCACCTTTGACCCTTCACCCAAAGTACTGTTTTTAGAGCAAAAGTACCTCACAAGTCGCCACGAAAAACTTCAGCGACTAGCCGGTTATGGGTTTAAGGCTGTCGTGGTGATTCCATTTACAAAGGACTACGCTCAAACTAATAAACAGGTGTTTGTAGATGAACTAGCGCAGCTCGACCCAGCACACATTATTGTGGGCGAAGACTTTCGCTTTGGGCACCAACGTAAAGGCACGCTGGAAGACCTCAGCCATATTACTGGGCATTTGGAGGTCATTGGCATTCAACATTTGGAAGATGAGCCAATTAAATCCTCCTATATTCGCAGGCTGCTTGAGGCAGGTGATGTTGCAGCGGCACGAAAATTTTTGGGTTACAGTTACCAAGCTACAGGTATAGTGACCGAAGGTGATAAGCGCGGCCGTACCATTGGCTATCCTACAGCTAACCTCAACCTACCACCTGAAAAAGCGCTACCACAAGGTGTGTTTTCCGTGCGGGTGCGCGTACCTCAAGGGATGTTTACAGGTATGGCGAACGTAGGGACGCGGCCCAGCTTTGAAACCAATCCGCCGTCACTTGAGGCTCACCTATTTGACTTCGATGATGATTTATATGGTTCTGAAATGACCGTGAGTTTTGAGTACTACCTACGCGGGCAAAAGGCATTTGGCGGCATCGACGAACTCAAGATCCAACTTGCTATGGATGCTGAGGCAGCTAAGCGGTCACTCATGAATGATTAACACATCTTTACTATGTGCGTGTTAGGCTTATCTTGTTCATGGATGATAGTTGTCTCGAGATAACTTGGTACGCTCAGTTTATAACATTTACTGTGCAGACAACAGTTAATGACATATGAGAGATAACTATTCAGGAACAAAGAAAAAGTAGATATACCCAACTAGGGTATAAACATGGCAAATCAGATGGAAAAATATGGATGATGTCCAAAACAAAGTTCAGGCAAATGCACTGCCTTACAGGATGACACCCTTATGAGTTTGTCGATCCTCGAGCGCGTTCTTTTTTTACAGTGTGCTGAACTTTTTGAGCAAGTGCCAAGCGATGATCTGTCGCCGGTAGCCCAGATTGCAGAAGAAGTTTACTTTGAGGCTGGTGAGCTTATTATTGCTGAAGGCGAAATGGGCGACTCGCTGTATCTTATTGTAGATGGCGAGGTGAGCATCCAAATTCACAGCCTTGGTGAGGTGGCAAAACGTGTCTCGAGGGAAACTTTGGGTGAACTTGCCATCATCAGCCGGGAGCCACGTACGGCAGATTGTGTTTGTCTGACAGATGTAACTGCCCTACGCATTACCTATGAAGATTTTTGGGAACTGCTTGACATTAAACCTCGCCTTGCCTTAGGGGTAATTCAAGTCTTGTCATCCCGCCTAGATGAGGCGCTCATCACCCTGCGAGACCTCAATGCCAAAGTTGACGCCAGTGTAGTGTAAGGGTAAACAATATTGTATTTGATACCCTTCTCGAAGTACAGTAAGGGCGTGTTGATTAACCTACTCAAAACGACATGCACATCGTCACACATGCACATCGTCACAATTAATATTTCTTGCTTATCCTCTTTGTGCTTGATAAGGGGTGCTGCCCATCAGTGACTTGTAGCAGGTGCATGCGATATTGATATAGTCAAAATCGTTAAAAGTGGGTTTGGCAACGTCATCTAATCTTGTGATGTATCGACTTATCGTGTGATTGCTATTGATAACAGCATTCACTACCTATTGAGTTGGCTGTTGACCATAGCCTGTACGGTAGACCTCGTAGCCGCGTTTAACAACCTCATCAGGTAAAGGAGCTAGGTCACCTCTAAGTAGGGCGTAGTGCACGACCTGGGCTGTTTCTTCTAAGATAATGGCGTACTTGAGCGCTTGTTCAGCACTTGTGCCAAGTGTAAAAATACCGTGACTGCGCATCAAAATAGCATGATTGCTGCCAATTTTCTCAACAATTTCTCTACCAATTTCTTCTTCACCAATGGTTGCAAACTCGCTGACGGGAATTTCTCCGCCAAAAACAGCCGCAGATGTTGTCGTGTAGATAGGTAACGGTTCCCCGCGAACTGCAAAACTCGTGGCGTAAGGTGAATGGGTGTGAACAATGCCCATGATGTCAGCGCGCTGTCTGTAAACATAAAGATGCGAGGCTGTATCTACTGATGGTTTTAAGTCACCCTCAATAATATTGCCGTGTACGTCAACAATGACTAAGTGTGCGGGAGTAAGTTTTGCAAAACTATAGCCACTAGGTTTAATCACGACATAGCCCGTTTCGGGGTCGCGCCCGCTGACGTTACCACTGGTTGCCATCACCAGACCATTGTCAGGTAGTGCGAGATTGGCTTCCCAGACGCGTTCTCGTAACGCTTCTAACATAGATGTCTCCTAAAAGCTCTTGCTGTAGTAGTTTGATAGCATATGCATCAACAAGGTGATAAGGCGAAAACAAGGTGATAAGGCGAAAACAAGGTGATAAGGCGAAGGGAAAGTGAACAATCTTCAGAGCCTATGTACAAAAGAGGTAGATGATGAAAGCGCATAGCTACTCAAGTTCAACACTGGAGGTCATCATCGCAAAGTCTGGAGATGCCGCTTAAACAAGATGGTATTTCAGATGATCTCGAGCAAGACAACATCTACATATTTACAATGTTTCTAGTGTGCTGTAGGGATTTAACTTTTCTATAAAGCCTCGAGCTGACTTGCGCCAATCGACGACTGTGTCTCGAGGCGTACAGCTGCTAGGTCATCCTCACTAATACCTAGATTTTTGCCAGTGAGGTCTTCGATGTCGTAAATAAGTGCCATGGCATCAAGTCCATACTTTTTCATCAAGTATTGTTTGGAAGAACCGTGTGCAAACATATCTTTAAGCCCTATGCGTCTAAGGGTTTTGCCTACGGCATTTTCGGCCATCACTTCAGCAACAGCAGTGCCTAGCCCGCCAATGACGGTATGGTTTTCCATAGTAATCACGCCGTAGCGAGTTTTTCTGACGGACTCGATCACCTGTGGATCGGTGAATGGTTTTAGGGTTGAAACGTGCAAGTGTTGAATAGACAATCCCTTTTCACGTAAAACTTGGGTAGCGCGCATGGCTTCTTCAGTGCAAATGCCCGTCGACAGAAGCGTGATGTCGGTGCCTTCGCTAAGGACTCGAGCGCGATTAAACACCAGCGGCGCATCCTGAGGGAAAAGTCGAGGGATGTCTCCGCGTAACATACGGACATAGACAGGCCCATTCACGCCCTGTACAACATCTAGCATAGTTTCAACATCGGTTGCATCGCCAACTTCAAAAATGGTGAGGTTGGGTAGGCCGCGAAGGACGGAAATGTCTTCAATCGCTTGGTGAGTCACACCGCCTGGGGTGGTAATACCGGGTAAAAACCCAAACAGCCTGACGGGTAGGTTCGGGTAGGCTACACTCATCGCTAACTGGTCATAAGGACGACGATACAAAAACACGGCAAAGGTGTGTAAGAACGGGGTAAAGCCTTCTCGAGCCATGCCGCCTGCCCAGCTGAGCATATTCTGTTCAGCCATACCGAGCGAAAAAAATCTGTCGGGGTAGGCGTCACGAAACTCGGTAATTTCAACCGAGCCAGTGAGGTCGCCAGAAAAGACAATGACTTCGGGTTTGTCCTTGGCCCAACGGACCAAGTTGCGGGCGTGAACACGGGAGCAACGTTCCACGTTAAGCTCCTTTCTGATTCATGCTGGCTGGGTTCATGCTAGCGAGGAAAGCCTCAGCCTCAGCTAGTTCGGCATCTGTCTTAAAACGAACAAAGTGCAAGTGAGGTTTGCGCGCTTCAAGCATGGGTATGCCCTCAGCGGGGTTGGTGTAGCAGAGAACAAAAAGGGGTTTACCAGTTTCTTTGTGGTTGATGGCATTTGCGAGTGCGTCAACATCGTGACCATCAACTTTGAGGGCGGTTGCGCCAAAGCCCGTAAGCCGCGCGTCAATCGGTTCTATATTCATGACATCTTTAGTGAGGCCGTCAACCTGCTGCCCGTTCACATCCACGTAGACAATGACATTATCTAGCTCATAAAAGGCGAGCGCTTGCACGGCTTCCCAGGTTTGTCCTTCTTCCAACTCGCCGTCGCTCATAAAGACAAACACGCGCCCAGGTTCACCGCGAACTTTGCGCGCTAGGGCGATGCCACCCGCTTGCGACACAGCTTGCCCAAAAGAACCTGTGGTGAGTTCAAAGCCGGGGGAGTGCTCTGCGCCAATCATCTCGACAGTGGACCCATCGGTATTAAATTGCTCGAGGCCAGCAGGATCCATACGTCCTGTTTCAACTAAAGCAGCATAGATAGCCACTGCATAGTGTGCAGGGGAGATTAAAAAGCGGTCATAACTGGCGGTTCTAGCGCCGTTATAATTTGCACCTTCCCCAAAGTGAACACCGTGACCGGGTACGCCTTTGAGTGGGGGCGGCACAGCCGGGGCCAGGCTTTCGCCAAGGTTTAAGACCTGCGTGTAGAGGGTTGCTAAAATTTCTGCTGAGCTTAGCGCTTGGCTTAGATAGCAGCCGTTACGCTCGAGGGTGAGCGCTAGTGTCCGCCGTCGAATTCCCTGAGCGCGCGTTTTGGCGACGTTTTGCCAAGTTGTGTCTTGTTCTATTTCAGCTGCGTGCATACGCGTTTCCTTTCGACAGTTCAAGTGTTGCTGTGGCAACGTCATCACTTAAGACCAAGGTGTTGAAGTAGCCGCCCTCGAGCGTTGCCAAAATAGCAGCGGCTTTTTGAGGTAATGTGGCAATGCCAATCGACCATCTGGCACGTTTTAAGTATTTGAGGGGGGCAGCTACGACGCGGTTGTTGTAGTCGTGCTTAAGGCAGTCACCTGCGTCATTCAATATGTAGCCAAGTAAATGCGCTCTACCCTGTAACTGTTGAAATGCCGTTTGGTCTTGACTCGTCAGATATCCTGCTTTACTCAAACTAGATGAACTGTCGTTGAGCGCCCCAATACCAGTAAGGGCAATGTCTAACTGACTTGCCAAGGTAACGGTTTGGGCGAGCTGGGCTTGCTCTAATAAGGTTGTTTTGGTTGCGCTGGTTTGCACAACCGTAGGCGCGTACAAATATCTAACACTAGCCCCGAGTTTGTCGCTGAACAGGCGGGCAATTTCAGGGGCATCACTGGCTACGTTTCCTTCACCGAGGCCGCCAGCAAGCTGAACAACCTGAGTGTTATGAAGCTCGAGCCGAGGCAAGCTCTGTACGGCGTCGTACAAATCCCTGCCCCAACTTACGCCTACAACGTCATCATCTTTCAAAATTGTGCTGAGGAGTTCTGCTGCTGCTGCCCCTACGTTTTTACGTGAGGTTTCGTTATTACTCGCAGGAGCACCTTCATGAGCGGCCATCTTGCCACTACGAACCACAATAGCTTCTTTTAAATTGAAACGCTCCAGTAACTGTGCGGCTAAGTCTTCCCGTTTTTCAATAGGACGGCGAATATGAATGCTGACGATGCCCGTTTCTTTGGCTTCGGCAATCAAACGCGACACCATTGGACGCGATAGTGAGAGCATGTCTGCAATGTCTTTTTGACTGAGCTCACGCTCATAGTAAAGTTCAGCAACACGCGTGATAAGCGCTGTTTTTGAAGGTGTTGGCACGACAACCTCCCTAAAATAATGGCGACCTGAAAGATAACGACTCGTAAGACAACAAAAAATAACACCCTGCAAATTGGCAACTGGAAAATTCTCGTTATGCTAGCATCTCTGTGAATAGAATTTCAACCTATGAAATCTTGACACGTGCTGGTGTGTGTACTAAACTTTTGAGTATCCACTTACATATGTGCCAACAATCAATTTAGATAACTCAATCTGATGAAGACATAATCTGACTAGACATAATTTCATCAGATGTGGCTCAAACTAGGGAGTGACACAATGTCAAAGATTCGTACTGTACTAGGGGATATTGATGCTGGTGAGCTTGGGTTTACCATGTCGCACGAACATATTCTCACCCAGCCTCAAGGTAGTGGCTCCAAGGCTGAGGCTGGCCATCATCTGGATAGCGTCGATAAAGCGGTTCAGATGCTCGAGGAATTCAAAGCCATCGGCGGCGGCTGCGTTGTGGAGGCAACGCCTGAATCTTGGGGACGCAATACCATAGGCATGGTGACAGCCTCCCAAAAAAGTGGCGTTCATGTGATTGCCTGCACGGGTTACATTTGCCAAGAGCATGGCATGGAACCCGAGGTCTCTGATTGGAGCATCGAAACCATTAAAGGGCGCATGGTCCATGACATCACTGTCGGTATGGATGGTACAGATGCTAAAGCAGGCTGGGTTAAAGCAGGTACAGCCTACCTGCACGTTACCGCCAATGAAGAAAAAGTGCTGCGAGCAGCAGCTAGGGCTGCTACCGAAACAGGTGTTTGCTTACACACCCACACAACCTCTGGCACAATGGGCATTGAACAAACCGAAATCGTTGCTGACGAAGGCTTTGATTTAAGCCGCATGATTATTGCTCACGTTGACCGTTTGCCTGACCTTTGGTATCACCGCAAGCTGGTTGAAAAAAGGTGCACCATCATTTATGACGGGCCGGGTAAAGCCAAATATTATCCGGACAGCGTGCGTGTGGATTTGCTGCGTCAGCTCGTAGCTGACGGCTTTGAAGATCAAATCATGCTGTCAAACGACATGGGACGCCGCACCCACCACACGGTGTATGGCTACGGTCCTGGGTTTAACTGGATCAAGCAGCGCTTTTTGCCCCGACTATTAGAAGAAGGGTTTAGCCAAGCAACGCTCGATAAATTTATGATTCATAACCCTGCTCGCGTATACGGCATGGTGGCAGGTAAACCACATCCAAATTCGCTAAATGAACAAGCTGCGACAGCTTAGAAGAAAGCAATTTTTCTAAGAAGGCCAGATGATGGTATTTCACTGTAGACATATTCATTGAGAAGAACGTGCTGTTACAGAAGCCACAAAAGCCTCGAGCTGATGTTTTCTAAAGATGTTCCAGACAGCTTCCCAAGGTGACAATCATCATCCTTCTTCCCACGCCCCTAGCTTGAGTAAAGCGCCTGCTACTTGATAAGCAAAATTGTACAAACGTGACTTGCTAGCATCCACTTGAACATCTGCGATTAAAGGAATTCCATGCGCCCAAAACTCCAACTTGCACTCGATAACTTAGACTTGCAATCTGCGTTAAGTGCTGTGCAGCAAGCCAGCCAGCACATTGATGTCATTGAGGTGGGCACCATTTTGTGTCTAGCTGAGGGCATGAACGCCGTGCAAACCATACGAACGCTTTACCCGCAGCACATTGTACTAGCAGATGTCCGTGTGGTGAAAGCAGGTGCGGTGATTGCCAAAATGGTGTTTGATGCTGGCGCAGACTGGGTAAGTGTGGTCAGTGAGGCGAGTGCTGAAACGGTTGAAGCCGTCGTAAAAGAAGCGCGAGCTCGTGGTAGAGACGTACAGATTGAACTTGCTGATACCTGGACAGAAGATCAACTGAAGCTCTGGCGTGGCTTAGATCTTCAGCAAGTTATTTACCACCCTGCTAGCGAAGTCTCGGATTTGCAGGCGGATAAGTGGACAGCAAAAAATCTCGATACCATTCACAAGCTTCATGCACTTGGCTTTAAGGTCACAGTTACAGGTGGCATGACAGTTAGTGACATTCCCAAGTTCAAAGATGTACCCGTCTATGCGTTTATTTCAGGGCGGGCTATTGCCAAAGCAAACAATCCTGCTGAAGCTGCG
>JBCCBI010000041.1:0-19753 GCA_039034155.1 Deinococcota bacterium
AAAGTAGATGCGACTGTCGTCATCTCGCCCTAACCAGCCAGCTCGATGCGGGCTAAGAATGACATTGTCAAGCTCATGGAATGGGTACTGAGAAGGTTGTGTATTAGCCCTTGCGTCTTCCTTGCGCGGGTAGATATACCACACATCGAGTCCAGCCGCCGCTAACTTTCCGTCGCGCAGTGCCTCGTACAATGCAGTTTCATCTACCACCGCACCACGCCCAACATTAACGAGTACAGCATTCTCTGGTAGTTGTGCAAGCTCAGCTTGACCAATCATGCCAGTTGTTTCAGGCGTTTCGGGTAAAGCTATGAGCAGCACATCCGTTCTAGGAAGCAGCTCAGCTAAAGCGGTCATCGCATAAACTTTAGCGTGCGGGTCCTGAGTGTCCTCGTCAGAAAGGGTGCGACGTACACCGAGTACATCCATTCCAAGTGCTTTACAGACCGGAGCCATATGCCGCCCAATCCGCCCGTAACCCAAAATAAGTACCGTGCGTCCTTGCAAAAGCAGTTGTGGGCGTTCACTGTAGCGCAAACGCCAATCCCCTTGGCGCAATTCTTGATCGCCTTTGACTAAAAACTTGGCTGCACCCAACATAAGTGCCAGCGCTGTTTCTGCTGTGGGCACATAGTTGTACGGCGCGTTGTGAACACTGATGTTCGGATGTTCCCGCAACACGTCCTGAGCAGGTTTGGGCGGCCCCGCAAAAGGAATAATGACCGATTTGAGGTTGGGACTTGCGATGAGTCGTTCGTGGGTGGGAAACGCGTCAATTAAAATGTCATAGCTGGCAGGTGAGGGCAGGTCGCGGCCGTAGGTAAACGAGATATTGTCTGCGAGTTTAGTTTGCAGGAGCTCGAGTGACCCCTGAATTGCCTCTACATAATAAAAAATATTTAGCATTACGCGTCTCCATAACTTGTGCCATAACGCCGCACGGTCATAGTGTCACCCGTCTGCAACACCACAGCCGCCCCACCTGGCCCGCGTGGATCTGCGCCACCTTGCCACGTTTCCCCATCACGGCGAATGCTCTGAGTAATACCCATTGACGGCGTTGCTTTAATTGTGTGTCCAAGCGAGCTTAAGGCTTGTGCCATATGGGCGCTTGCCTCAACGTTGATACCCGCACCATGACTGTGGACACGCCGTGCTGCCACCGCTTGCTGCGGGCTGTGCTCAAAATCAATCTGATTAGTTAGCGCTTGCAAGGTTGCACTGACAATGCGCGGCCCACCTGCAGCACCGGCTGCAATCACATCCCCCGTGTCTGGGTGAAGGGCAATTAACGGACTTTGACTACTGGCAGGTTCACTGCCTGCAGCTAGCAAGTTGTAATCGCCTTGATAGCTAATGCCCTGCGTGGTAATTTGCCCAGCTTGTAAGCTAAAATCCCCCGCTGAATCATTGAGTACAATGCCGGTGGTCGGACAAACCACGCCCGAGCCAAAATAACTGCGCACAGTCTGCGTTTGCGAGACCACGTTGCCATCAACATCCGCCACACAAAAGTGACTGGTACAAGAGCCATCACCATCATGACCCAACCTCAACGCTTGAACCTTGTCTAAGCTGATGCCTGCCGCTAAGCGTTCAGCTTGCGCGTCGTCAGCAATGGCGGCAGCAGCTTGTTCATCGTCAATACTGGCACGCATATGGTAGGTGGCTTTGACAACCTCGGCGAGAAGGTGCATGTGTTGCGCTGACCCACAAGTCAATGTATCCAGTGGAAAGTGTTGCAAAATTTTAAGCGCAAGTTGCGTTTGCAGTGACCCAATGGTAGGCAGACCCGGTGCCAGCACCCGCCACCCTCGGTAGTGGGTTTCATGCAAGTCTGTGTGTTGAGGTTGATAGTCTGCAAGGTCTTGAAGTGAGAGGACACCACCGTGTGAGTTAATGGTATCTACTAATGCCTTCGCAACATCACCTGTGTAAATGCTGCGGGCGTCTTTGCCGATAGCAGTTAAGGTTTCCGCAAGTTGTGGTTGAACAACGTACTGCCCTTCAGCAATTGGCGCTGCAAACTCTGTGGTTTGAGCGTATTTGGCAACTTTAGCTGCCGTGCTTGCTTGGCTGTAGACCTTCGCCATCATAAAATCTGCCGTGAAGCCCTCTGCTGCAATGGCTGCTGGACGCGCACAAATATCTGCCCACGGCAAGTTGCCGCGTCGTTTGTGCAGTGCCCACAGCCCGGCGACAAAACTGGGGATAGTACTGGCTAAGCCGCCCGTTTGTAAACGCGTATAGTTGGGCGTGCCATCATCAAAAAACATGTCTCGCGAAAGGCCTGCTGGGGCTGGTCCACGCGCGTTGATGTGCCCGTGCTCACCAGAGGCTTGCAAGTAGGTGATGTTACAGCCGCCACCCAATCCAGAGTGATACGGTTGCGCTACGCCAATAGTAAGCGCTACGCCCACGGCTGCGTCAAAGGCGTTCCCGCCGTCACTCAAAATGTTTGTACCAACGTTCGTCGCCAAATAATGCGGCGCTGCTACCACGCCTGCTGTACTCGCTATCTGATTCACGCTAGCTAGTTTATCGTAAACGGCTCTAAAGAGGCACAAGCTTAGTCAAAGACTAGATGCATAACGTTGTCTTTACAAAGGAGGCACGTATGTAAAAGATGGTAAACGAATGTTTGGATTACCTTTTGCAGTATTCCCCTCAACAGTGCTGTTATTTAGAGTGACAGTGTTTCCTACACCATCAACATAAATCCCTCCGCCATTAGTTGCAGCATTCCTTATAACTCTGCTATTGATTAAGGTGACGTCGCCTTCACTGAGTACGGCACCACCTAGGCCATACTTTGAAGTGCGCCGAGAGCTTGCATCTCCTATAAAAACTGCCATATTATCGGAAATAGTGCTATTCATCACAACCAAATCATCACTAAGAATAGCACCAGCACTTCCTTCACCCAAAATAAGTGCTCTGTTAGCCCATATAGCACTATTGATTATTGTAACGGCATTACCCAAAAGAGCACCGCCACTAAACCCTGCACCATTTCCCCAAACCCTACTGTTAACTACGGTTATATCACCACTTGCATAAATACCGCCTCCAGAAGCGCCTCCAGATCTATTCCCAACAATAGTACTATTTCTTACATTGACAGCGCCTTGGCTGTTCACTCCTCCACCACTCATGAGAGCTCTATTACCTGAAATTGTGCTACTAATTATATTTACATTTCCCTCACTAAAGATTGCTCCCCCACCAACCGAGTGTGCTCTATTTCCTATCATTAAGCTATTAACTAGGTTGATTTGCCCAACACTCCTGATACCAGCACCAGACTCTGCATAACCATTACGCAGAACCAAGTTATTGATCGTGAAAATCTGTTGGCTACCATGTTGCTGTATGACTTCAGGATTATCTACTTGTGTCAACACACGAAATAGTTCATTACCATCAATCGTCACACGGTCTGTCAGTTCACTTGCCTCAATTGTCAAAACATTAAGAGCCACTTCTAGCGGTCCTTCTAGTACTATCGTCCGACCTGCTAGACTCGCGTCAAATGTTACAGTATCACCCTCACCAGCAGCGTTTATGGCTGCTCTTAGTGTTGGGCAACGATCATCTTCACATACACCGATGTCGTCGCCGTTTGTTGTTACTACCCAAGTTGTTGAGTTAGCAAAAGAGTTAAGAAACACCGCACACAGAATGCACAGAATAAATGTTTTGACAGATAAGTGAAGCATGATGTGATTGTAACAAAAAAGTATTCACTGTAAATTTAAAAAAGAAGCTCGCCTCACAAACACAACGGCGCACCATGTAACGCAGCCACCGACCCTAACTCTGCCCACACTAACTTCACCGTCTCCGCCGGAATCGGCCTGCGCAAGTGAGCGTAAAAGACATCGCTAAAGTGGTCTTTGGGAAAACCTTCCATCTCAGGAATGCCGCCGCCAACCAGGGCAACCTCAGCATGAAACAGGTTGATGCTGGTTGAAAGTGCACAAGCGAGGTCGTAGACAAACATGTTGAGCTGGTCTTGTAAAGCTGGGTCTTGCTGGGTGAAGACATCTGCAACGGGGACATTAGTAGCGTCCGCTAATGCTTTTAACACGTGCCCACAGGCGTAGGCTTCTAGACAGTCCAAATTGCCGCAGACGCAACGCCGCCCTTCGGCGCGAACGGGAATGTGGCCGAGTTCCAAAGCCGCCCCAGTACTGCCCCGAAACGGTAAACCGTTTTCTAAATAACACCCACCTACGCCTGTACCCACGAACATGCCAAAGACAGTACTTACGCTGCGTGCTGCGCCTGCTTGCCACTCGCCGAGGAGGAGCAGGTTGATGTCCCGCTCGAGCCTCACGGTATACCTCAACCGTTCCGTAAGTCCGCTAGCAATGGGAGCGCCCTCGAGGTTAGGAATGTTCGGACTAGACACTGATGTATTCATGGCTTTATCTGGCGTAAACGGTACGCCAATCACCAGTGCGTCTGGACTGAGGTTTTTATGGGTGGTGTAGTCGCGGACGATCTGCTCGAGCCAGCCTATGGGATCACTTGCCTGCCGCAAGTCTTCGGTCGCGTAGCGAGTGCTCATGGGGTTGGGCTCGAGGTTTGCTGCCAGCGAATTTGCATCTACTGCTTGCGGTTCAAACGCCCGCACAACATGCCCCAGTCGTATATTTGTGCCGCCCATATCAATCACAATGATGGTTTGAATCGCCCGCTCAGACACGTTTCAACCTCATCTGGCTAACCTCACGCGAACGTCCACATAAAGGGTTTATTCGTTGTCAAAACAGCATTAGCAAAAGGTACATGTGTGGGTTTGCCTGCTTGCCAAACGGTACGTCCACTTTGATTTATTTTGACGGCTTGCCAGGCGGTCAAGGCAAGCTCGGAGGCGAGTAGACGGTCGCGTCCAGAAGGTTGTCCACCACGTTGAGCGTGGCCCGTTTTGGAAAAACGGTAGCGAACACCTAGTTTGTCTGAGACACGTTCTAACACTGCCTCAGTTTCGGGATAACCTTCTGAGGCTACGATGATGGCATAACGTTTTGCAGTTAGCGCTGCTTGCAATTGGGTGATGATGGCGTCATCTGCTAAGACCCGCTCGGGAACGAGGAGTGCGTCGGCTGCACCTGCTCGAGCTACAGCCTGAGCTAAAAATCCCGTATCACCACCCAACGTTTCCAACGCAAATAATCTGGGCATAGCTTCAGCACTGTCGCGGATGCCGTCAAGCAAACGCACACCTGTATTTAAGGCTGTATCAAACCCTATGCTTGCGTCACTACCAACCACATCATTATCAATTGTTGCAGGTAACACCACGCAGGTGAGGTTGGGAGTTTGGCTGTGTAGGTGGGCTGCTGCTGCTGCTGAACCGTTACCCCCCAAAATGGCGAGGGTAGTGATGGTGTGGTGCTCGAGCATCCCCAACAATTTATCTGCATGACTTGGCAAATCTGCCAAGCGGGAGGTTCCCAATTTGGTGCCACCATAACGCGCCCAGCTCAGGGTTTGAGTGGGAGTGAGTGGCTCGAGCCTGCCTTCAAGAAGTCCCACAAAACCATCCCGCACACCTAGCACTTCCCAGCCCTCAGCTGAGGCTGCTTGCGTAAGCGTCCACACGGCCATGTTCATACCTGGGGCGTCCCCACCGGAAGTGAGCACCGCCAGTTTTGGAGCTGTGCTCACGTACTCCCCATCATGAGGCGCACAACTTCTTCGTCGTTGGTGTCTTGGGTTAAGCGTTCACCAGCTTTACGGCCGCGCTCGAGCACCACAATGCGGTCACTTACCGCAAAAATATCGCTCAAATTGTGCGAAATGAAAATAATTCCCACACCTTGGGTTTTTAGGCGTTGAATCAGCGCCATCACTTCGCGCTGTTCGGGCACACCTAGCGCCGCGGTTGGTTCGTCCATAATCAGCACTTTGGCTTGCCAATACACCGCCCGGCTAATAGCAATGGCTTGCCGCTGCCCACCAGACAAATTTTGCACCGGCATCCGCAGGTCATTGACCACAATGCCAAGGTCGCGTAGTGCTTTTTCAGCCTCAGCTCGCATACTGCGGCGGTCGAGTATGGGAATAAAGCCCATGACCTTACGCATTTTTTCGCGCCCTAAAAACAAATTGATGCCGACATCCAGATTATCTGCCAGTGCCAAATCTTGGTAGATGGTTTCGATGCCTAGCTCGCGCACGTCTTGCGGGTTCTTGCCTGTTAAAGGCTCACCTTGATAGTACACGCCGCCGCTATCCGGCTGATGCACACCCGAAATCATTTTGATGAGGGTAGATTTGCCCGCGCCGTTGTCGCCTGCCAGTGCCAAAACCTCACCAGGATAGAGTTCCAACGACACGCCGCGGCTGGCGTGCGTGCCACCAAAGCGCTTGTGAACATCATCCACAACAAGGAGGGGCTGCTCGCTCACGTGCGACCTCCTGCTAAGCGGTGCTTAGATTGGTCGATGAGCACGGCAATGATAATCACCAAGCCCACCGCGATAAACTGCCAATAAGGTGGCACGTTAATAAATACCAAGCCAAACTGAATCACCGCAATAATGAGCGAACCAATGACCGTCCCCGTAATCGTGCCGCTACCTCCGGTGAGGCTGGCACCGCCAATAAACACCGCTGCCACTGCGTAGAGCAAGCTCGGTTCGCCAGCGTCCGCTGCACCCGCTGAAAAGCGCCCGGTGTAAACGAGGCCAGCAAGCCCCGCTGTAAACGCGCTGAGCATATACAAAATGATGGTGTGACGGCGGGTATTGACGCCAGCGCGCACAGCAGCTTGGAAGTTGCCGCCCATCGCGTAGGTGTAAAGACCAAACTTGGTGCTCGAGAGCACATAGTGCAAAATTAACGTGATCACAATGGCCATCGCCACCGGAATCGGCAAAATGTCTTGCCCTTCGCGCACAAATACGTAGCCGTTGCCAAAATTGCGTGCAACTGTGTTGCGAATAGATACCGTGGCACCGCCTGCAATCAAAAATGCACAGCCTCGAGCAATCCCAAACATGCCTAGTGTGCCAATAAACGACGGCACATTGAGTCGGGCAATCATCCAGCCGTTAATCAACCCCGGCACCAGCGACAGCGCTACGGCAGCTAACACCCCCACACTAAACGATAGCGGTGCATTCCAACCCGCTGCCATAAGCCCGCGAATGACCACGGCCATCGTGACGGCAGCAAGTCCAGTTGTAAAGCCAATCGACAGGTCTATCCCGGCCGAGATAATCACAAAGGTGAGGCCAACAGCAAGGAGCAAAATTTGCGTGGCTGCCAGCAAAATGCTTTGCACGTTGCTGATGCGTCCCAAAAAGGTATTACCAAACGATGCCCGCGCCCACACTTCAAAAAAGATGAGAATAAAAACCAAAAAAAGCCACGACCAAGCCGCTGCCAAAAAACTAACGACCCGCCGTAATGTCGAAGGACGCGTTTGCGTCAACGTGTTGGATTGCGTCACTATCACCTCTCTGTGAACTGCTGAATTAACTCGTTGAATTAAGAAGATGCACTTTCATGACCTTACGTACAAAGATTACGTACAAAGATATATACCGTCTTTAACGTCACGCTTAACATCATGACAATTTCAGTGACGACCGCTCTAGTATGTGTAAGACACTGTAGAAATGTCAGCAATGCCTTGTCTAGGAAAATCCTCGAGGCAGTTTCAACAAGACAAGCCTCGCGCGGTAGTACATCATCTAACTTAAAGCTTTGATGTGAGGGTGTTGTGCTAGGTGATGCCCTCAATAGGTGATGCCATCATCAAATTGATAGTTGATTGTACCGCTCAACTGTGTAAGAGACATTGGATGTCTCTTCTATGAGCAAGATTTACAACATACTGAACACAACATAGTAAAAGGGACGCCTGCGCGCCCCTTATTAACTAGCTTAAAAACCTTCGCTTATTCAGAGTAGATGAATTTTGCTACGTCTGGGTCAGCAAAGTTGGTTTCATCAATAATGGTGAAGCCAGTGCCAATGAGTGGCGGAACGGACTGCCCAGTTAGGGTTGCGTAAGCTGTCATCACGCCGTAGTAGCCAATTTCAGCCGGGTGCTGGGCGATTGCCACATCCACAAGACCGCTTTCAATGTTGTCCACAATAGACTGCGGTGCGTCAAAGGCAATCACGGTGACATCACCTAGTTGGCCAGATGCTTCAACCCCGTTGGCAGCACCAAGGGCAGAAAACAAGTTAGCACCGAATACGCCGCGCAGTTCGGGGTCACGGGCAAACACAGCTTGGAACTGAGAGGCTGCTGTGGACGCGTCGTTTTCGTTGTACTGGGTTTCTAATACATTGATGTTGGGGAAGTTTTCAGCCATCTCGAGCTTAAAGCCTTCTTCGCGTTGGTCGGTTGTAGAAATACCGGGGCGCACGTTAGACACGTACACGCTGCCCTCGCCGCCGATGCGCTCAGCCATCGCTCGAGCCGCAATACGACCGCCTGCAATGTTATCACTGGCCACGTATGAAAGCGGGAAGTCGCCGTCGCCAGCACCGTCTTGGTAGCTGCCATCATCAATAAAGGTATCTACCGTGACGATAGGAATGCCGGCATCAACTGCGCGTTGGAGTGGCGCAATGAGCTGCGTGGTATCGGTTGGCGCAATAAGAATGGCGTCTGGACCGCGAGCAATCACGGCATCTAGCACAGGCACTTGCAAGGTGGGGTTAAATTCCTCGGCACCTTGAAAGTTCACAGTGATACCAAGTGCTTCTGCAGCAGCTTGCGCGCCCCGGTTCATGGTGATGTAAAAGGCATCTGTGGTGAGGCCAGGAATAAGCGTAATGGTGATGTCGTCTTGGGCGAGGCCAAGGGCTGGCACGCTAAGACCAAGTGCAAGAAGGCAAGTAAGAATAAACTTAGGCATAGATATACTCCTTTGGCACGTTGCAACTAGGGAAATTGATCAGATTTAGTGTGAGCGTTAACAGCGCATCACCCAATCACATAGAGACTTAATGTCCTCATCGTTACTCGTGCAAAGACGTAACGCAGATAATTGTGGGTGCACAGGTCAACATCATCAAAGCTGATTATGAGACGGCAGTACACAGGTTAGCGTCAGCGTCTAAACTTTTGGGCTGAGTCATATCGTATGGCGTGGCCGGGCTGCTGTCAAGCAGGAAGTGCGCATTGTTAACAGAATGTAGAAATATTTGAGAAATAGGGAGTGTCGTTTAGGTATCACACATGTAAAGAGGTCGCGCGCGCGTTAGCATGGATGTGTGATTTTGCGGTGTCATGATCTTGTTCGTACATTTGAAACAGCGGGTAGTGAGCTCGAGGTACTTCGTGGGGTGACGCTCGAGCTAGCCCCAGCCCAGGTTATCGCCATCCTGGGGCCATCTGGCTCTGGCAAAAGCACCTTACTCCACCTACTTGGCGGGCTAGACAGGCCAACCTCTGGTGAGATTTTTTGGGCAGACCACAACCTCACCAACCTTAATCAGTCTCAACTTGCCAAATTGCGCAGTGAGGTTATGGGGCTTATTTTCCAATCCCATTATCTTTTAGAAGATCTGTCTGTGCTTGAAAATGTGAGCTTGCCCGGGAGAATTAAGGGCAAGTTAGATACAGCTAGAGCCAAAGATTTACTGGCGCAAGTTGGCCTCAGTGAGCGCGTGAACGCCTTTCCTAAAACGCTGTCCGGTGGCGAGCGGCAACGGGTAGCGGTGGCAAGAGCCCTCTACAGCCGGCCGCAGATTATTTTGGCAGACGAACCAACTGGCAGCCTTGACCGTCACAATGCTAAAGCTGTCTATCAGCTTTTGGTTGACCTCGCGAGGCGTGAAGGCAGCGCCGTAGTAATGGTCACACACGACGAGGGCCTCGTTCATGATATCGACCAGCGCTATCACTTGAGTGAAGGCTTGCTTCAGCCTGTCAGTCAGGTAGATACTCAGTCAGAAACATCGGATAATTCCAGCGTCAATAAGGTCGTGGCGTCTTCGTGAGTACATCTGTAAAAGTGGCTGCACTCATTCCGGCGGCAGGGAGTGGGCAGCGGTTGGGGCAAGGACCCAAAGCCTTTGTGGAGGTTAGCGGTAAGACCTTGCTCGAGCGTGCCATCACTAACTTTGCAGAACACGTTGACGAGATTGTCGTCGCCGTACCCACCGAACTACAAACTAAAGCTAAAAACCTTCTTCCAGACGATGTCATCATCACCACAGGCGGGACAACTCGGCAGGAAACGGTTTACCGTCTGCTCCAAACTTGTACGGCTGAGCTTGTGCTTATTCACGATGCAGCGCGGCCGTTTTTAGCTGCGGATATTATTAAGCGGACGAAGGCAGCGGTGCTCGCACGCGGTGCTGCATCTGTCGTCATGCCTGTTGCTGATAGCCTCATTGAAGCTACCACTGGGCAAACCCATGACCGTAGTAAGTTACGCGCCGTACAAACCCCGCAAGGGTTTCGCCAAAATCTGATTCTACGCGCGCACGATGTTGCCAACGCCAGGGGCGCGCAGGTCACCGATGATGCATCTTTGGTACGCGCTCTGGGTGAACCTGTTGCCTTAGTTGAAGGTAGCAGTTGGCTCTTAAAAGTTACTGACCCTAGTCAGCTCGAGCTAGCTCGAGCGCTCGCGCCTCACTGGGATGCACAGCAAGATCAGGCAACATTAACATCTCAACTCAAACCTTCATCAATGCTTTAACGCGCACGTAGATTTTTTTACAAAGCCCTTCTACAAGCACAAAAAATGTCTATAGTAAAAAGACATAACTTCAGCAAAACCGAAGCTGAGGATGTTTGAAAGGGTGATACCGTGACTGTATCTTTACGATCTGCCACTGAGCAATTACAACACACTACACAACGTGGTTTGAATGTTGTTACCAATGTTGTTACCAAGGTCTTAGATATACCTTACGTGAAGCAAATTGCTACCGTGAGTGTGCTTACTTGGACAATGTTGTTTGCATCTTGGGGTGCCACGCAGCAGCTTGTATTCCAAGGCCCTTGTGGCACCATTACGCGCGATGATGAGGGCAACATCCTGCGTGCACGTCAGTATAGTTACAATGACATGGGACTACTAGATAGCCGTACAGAAACGGGTGATGGTGAAGTACGGGGTGTCACACGTTTTACCTACGGGAATAACAATCAAGTTATTCGCGAAGAAGTTTTTGATGATGACAATGACCTGCGCTCGAGCGTCCTCTATATCTATGAAGCCGGACAACTTATGCAGCGCAGTGAACGCGAAGGTGACCGCCTCGAGCGCTACATTAACTACGTTTACGACAGCGCCGGGCGTATTGGCCGCGAACTCATTTACAATCGTGGGGATGATCTACTCCAACGCAATGAAAACATCTACGAAGGCGAGGTTGTAGCTCGCAAAGAAATCTTTGACGAAGATGATGATCTGATTGCAAATGTGTTGTACTTCTACAACGAGCGCAATGATGTCACGCTAAGCACCCGCACCGATGACGATGGTGACTTAGTGGAAGAATTTGAATACACCTACGATGAAAGCGGTAACTTGACCACCGTTCGCAGACGTGAACGCGGTGGTGACGTGCTAGTCACCACGTATGACTACAGCTGTTTTCAGTAGTATTGTTTCACAAGATTACGACATCCTAAGCTATAGCTTGATGTTATAGCAACATCGCAAATCTGCTGTAGCACGACACAATATCAACACGCCTCTGAGAGCGGCCTTAAGACGATAAGGCTGCTCTTTTATATGTAACAATGGTTATCATCTAGCAGTGAGGGTGCATCAATATAGCTCATGGCTTTTTTAGGTTTGGAAACCTGCTGGCTGTCGGGATCAAAAAAGCGTAAGGGTGCGTCTTTCCAATCACCTGCGTAGTCAATGCCAATGCGCGGACTTACCGCAAGTTTGGTGGGAGAACGTCCTCGAGTCAGATACAGACCAGAACTCTGTAAGTCCTGACCGTTGTGATCTCTGGTAATCCCTAAAACCTTGCACAGTTTGCCGGGGCCATCTGTTTTTAGTGACATCACATCAATTTTGTGAAGTGATTGAATGACTTCAACGCCGCGAATGAGCACCGCTTGCCCCTCACCAACTTGCCCGGTGACAATGTTCAACATGTTGTACATGCCGTAAATCAAATATACATAGGCGTGACCAGCGGGGCCAAACATGACCTCAGTGCGTTTGGTACGGCCTTTGCTCGAGTGGCTGGCTAAGTCGTGACTGCCGACATAAGCCTCAGTTTCTACAATACGCACGTGCCAGCCATCACCCTTAGCACCATCAGCAATGACAAGCTGGCAACCAATTAAGGCCTGGGCGACCAACTCAGCATCACGTGCATAAAACTCGCGCGGCAACATCTTTAACAATCATGCCACGTTCCTGTCAAAACTATCTGTAACTGTTTAGGGAGATACTTGTCAGGATGATGCTTGTTAAGGTGACGCTTGGCTTAAGCGTTCTCTAGGGGACACTGGTAAGCGGGCGGGTAAATCCCAATCCTCAAACGACACCCGGAAGCTACCTCTTATAGGAATAGACAAAATCTTAATTTCAAAACTTGCCGAGAGTTGCTCGAGCACGTACCAATTATCCTGCTGCTGAAATGTTAGATGCCACGTGTCTACGGGAATTTCTGTGGTGTTGGCTAGCTCGAGCACATAACGCATATCGTGATTTGAAGCTGACAACATGCCTCGCTGAAATTCTTGATGGACATGGTAGAGCGTGGGGCTAGATACTGGCTCGAGGTTATGGGACTCGAGGTTATGGGACTCGAGGTTGTGAGCGGCACAGTCAAACGGCAGTAGTGTGTCAGTACTATCAGAATCAGTAGAGGTTGGGGCAGATGTTGGGTCATTTACATAAGCTGGATTATGTACAGCGTCGCTGGTAAGCACAACGTCTTGGTCGTAAGTTGTGCGTCTACCGCGTTGCTCAATCAAAGTTACGTCAATGTCATCACCCTGCCGTGAGAACCTCGAGCGGTTGTAGGCAATCTCGTAGCCACCGCTGGTGATTTCCACTGTCGACGTCACTTCACTAGCCTGATTTAAGGCAATACTAAGGTCATTTAACAGTAGATAACAGTCCGGTAGTTGTGCGTTTGTGTGCGCGCTGACCGTATTGAGCACTATGAGTACAGCCAAACTCACCAATCTTGCAAATACAGGTTTTATCTGCCGAGGGCCGCTGTTGTCACTGCTGCCCGCATCACAGTAGACGGCACCATTACCTTGCCCGGTTAGCTTCACTTGGGAAGGTTGAGTTCTATCAAGGTGTTGCGTCTCACACGGATACATGGCCGCAGCCTAGCAGATAAATATCCACTAGGGGTGTAATACTTACGTTAGAATAGGGAAAGTGAACATCGGATGTGTGCTTTTTCACAACGTAAACGAATTAGAAGTTGTGCTTGTGCACAGCTTGTTACAACGTGCTGTCAGTTGTGCCAACGCTATTGATCAAGCTAGTGCAGATGAGCCGTTTGTAAGTAACACGCAAACCTCTGATGCTAGCTCCGCAAACGCAGCTCCGCAACATCAGGTATTTACGGTGGCAAAATCGCGTCATTCGGTGCAAACAGCTAGCGGCCTCACGTTAACGCCTACCTGGGCGTTTATGGGCGCGCCGCCACTGGACGTGCTTATTGTGCCAAGTGGCGCAGGGCTACCGCTACGCGACAAAGACAAACAACTTTTTAGCTACCTCGAGCAAAAAAGCCAGCAGGTTGAGGTTGTTGTGGGCTTGGGCAGTGGTGTGGCGGTACTTGGTGAGTGCGGTTTACTGCGCGGGCTTAACGTGAGCGCGCCAGCACATTTACACAACTACCTCGAGCAGTATGAAATTTTGCAGGCTAATGAAGATGTTCTTACCGTTGTCGAGGTTCAAGGTGACGCTCGAGCAGACAGCAATACCACTCAACCTGATACTGTTGCTCGAGCACCTCAAGTCTGGTCAGCACCTCAAATCTGGTCAGCACGTGGTGGGCTAAGCAGCAGCGAGCTGACCGCAGCACTTATTGAAAGTTTGTTTGGGGCTTATATCAAAGATACAGTTATGTCCAAACTCAGTTAAATTGTTAGACTAAATGTGAATTTACACCTTATCATCATGCTATGCCAATTTTGTTTTAATTGGAACTTTTGTGAGTAAGCTATTATATGCAGTCGAATCAATTTGGATGCACCTATTCAGCAAGCACAAGGTTTCACACGCGGGTACAAACCAACGGCTTTTAGGTACAGCGCGTTGTTTTTGATGGTATAACTGTCGTAGCATAACGGGTAGTTAGCAAGTTTGGTCACACCTGAGTAAACTTGGTTACACCTAAATAGACAATGAGTACACATAATAATCGCTACATCTTCTTACATGTCTCACTTGAATTGTAGCCCAGAGGAGTCAGCTAGGTTATGTACATATCTGGTGTACACCGAAACTGTTGTGAGCTTAAATGACTGTGGCTGACGTATTTCATGAGCCAATCGCGGGATTTTTAGGAAATGTAAAGAGATCACTAATCTCTGACTGGCCGCCAACTGATTTGGCCTTGGCAGGGTTCAAACGTGCGAGATAACCATCTCGAAGTAATAATTATCGCTGCACCAAACCGTAGTAGCACGTGAGAATGGCATGAAGAATGTGGCAGTGTAGTTGTTTAAAGCGACACGTATCACGGTCAAGTGCTCCTGCACAGCTAGTTGCTCAAACGCAGTTAGTTGCTTAAGTACAGTTATTCGTCAAGTGCAGCATGACTGCCTAAAAAGGTATTGCCCGTGAGATTGATGTATGTGCGTAAGTGGTGCCACCCCTGCCCTGTTAAGGCTAGGCAAGTTCAAGCTAAGGGAATCAAGATTAAGGGAAGTAGGTCTATGCGCTGTAATATACATACTGCAACATGCATCAACGCAGGTCGCACTAGGGAGGGCGTTAAGTGAGCGTACCAGAGATTTCCCCTTTGGCTAAGCGTTTAGCAGAAGAAAATAATGTTGCTTGGCAGCGGTTGCGGGGAAGTGGCCCTGACGGCCGTGTAGTCGAGCGCGATGTGCTCGAGTACCTAGCAAGGGTCATGGCTGGCGAAGAGGACCTTGATCCTACGCCTGAACCTACGCCTGACGGCATGGAAGCTTGGCCAGAAGAAGATGTTGTTGGTTTTGCTGGTGATTCAACCCAGCAACCTCCCATGAGTGAAACTGAAAGCATTCCCACTGGGGAATTTAGCGCGTTTAGTGACGATGATCTGCTCGACTTTGGCGATGAAGATGAAGATGACTTTGCCGACGATAGTTTTAGCGACGATGCGTTTGATGATAATGCCTTTGATGACAGTAGTGCCTTTGATGACGGTAGTGCTTTTGACGACAGTACGTTTGCAGAAGGTGACGCGTTTAACGATACTGGGGCGGATGCCTTTACAAAAGATGACCCATTTGCTAACACTGCCGATGATGCCTTTGGTAACAACGCCTTTGGTAACACTGCCAATGATGCCTTTGGTGATGACGCTTTCGGAGATGATGCTCTTAGTGATAATGCCTTTGGGGATGACGCCTTTGGCAACGCTGGCGATGATGCCTTTGCCACTGACAATGTACTCAGTGATGACGTGTTGAGTGACGATGACGTTTTTGGCGATAATGCCTTTGGTGATAGTGCATCAACAGATGATGCCTTTGCCAGTGACGATGACGTTTTTGGCGATGATGCCTTTGATGCGGGCGCACTTGAAGATGACACGTTTGCAGCCGCAGATGAAGGTAGCGCAGATGCATTTACAGATGATCTTGCGGGCGGTCTAGACGATGATCCCTTTGCAGATGACTTAACTGATGATACGTTTGTTGCCGAAGCTAGTAGCGAAGACGTGTTTGCTAACCCCGGGCTTGCAGGTGATGACCTCGAGGATGATGACTTTGCCTTAGATGACGATGATCTTGCCTTAGACGATGACGACCTCGCTTTGGATGATGATTTTGGGGGCGATAATCTCGAAGGTGATGACTTTGAGGGCGACATGTTTGCAGCCAGCACAGCTGACGATGGCGCGTTTACAGATACGCCTTCAGATGACGCTGCCACTAACGCTCTAGACGATGATGATCTAGCTGGATTTGGCGACCTAGATGGCGGTTTGGATGACAGTTTAGCCGATGACTTTGCCACCCCAGCGTCCGCTGATGCATTTGGGGATGATGCTTTTGCCACCACTTCAGACGACGAAGAGCTATTTTCAGATGGGCTAAGTAGTGATGACGATGTGTTTGCAGATGCTGCGAGTGATGACCTTGCGAGCGATGATTTTGCGAGCAATGACTTTGCAAGTGATGAACTCGAGGACGAGTTTGGTGCGGAGTTTGCCGAAGGCGAGTTAGAATCTAGTGGCTTTGTTGATGAAACGGTTGGTTTTGCCAACGATTTGACAGCCGACGAAGACTTTGGGATGAATGATTCTGAAACAGACGACGACCTTGCGTTTGAAGATACAGCTAGCAGCAGTGACGACAGTACCATCAACCCCATGGACACCGTCTTTTTAGATGCTCCTGTTGAGGTTAGTCCTGTCAACACCGAGCAAGAAGCCGCTTTCCAAGATAATCTAGAAGCCGAAGATGACAGCGCTGACTTTGTAGCATTTGAACCCGACGGTGATGCTGAAGACACCTTTGCAGATACTGCTCTAGGCGACGGTGACTTTGCTGCAGAGGCCCTTGATGATGGTCTGGATGATGACGCGTTTGATGCAGATGATTTATTGGGCGATCTAGATGAGGAGCCGCTCGAGGACGACCTAACTGCAGGTGACGACTTTGCTAATGCTGATTTTGCAGATGACGACTTCGCTAATGCTGATTTTGCAGGTGACGGTGCTGCGCTAGATGATAGTGCAACCGATGCTCCTACAGACACGTCAACTGAAGTCTCTGCCTTTGAAACCTACATCGAAATGCCTGAAGAGGTCACCGAGGTTGTTCAGGAACTTACCGCCCAGACTGAGCTAGGTACAGACGCCCTAGACAGCGTGCACGGTACAACTGTACCCGGCATAGATGACAACCCTGACGACCTTGAAAGTGGCGACAACCTATTTAGCGATGATGACCTTCAAAGCCAAGGGCTACCTGGTGGGTTTGACAATGACAATAATGACAATATCGAGCCTGACCTCAGTGATGACGATCCCGACATAGCCGCAGTCGAAGATGATCTGTTTGCTGACAGTGACAACCTTGAAGTTGCTGCGTTTGGCGAAGTCGAGCTAGATAGCAATGTAGACGATGACGCCCTAGCTGATGATGTCAACATGGCGCTTGATACTGAGGACGACCTGTTTGCACCTGCAGACACTGAGGCTACAGAAGATTTTGGTAGTGACGTTGGTGAGGATTCATATGCTGCCGACCCAGATGCTGATGGCACAAATAGTGACGCTGCAGATGACTTTGTAACACCTGAGCTAGCTGGTGATACCCTAGCTGATGCGTTCACAGACGCTGCAAGTGATGGTTTAGATGATGCTTCTTTGAATGACGAAGAGGATATAGCTGAGCTATTTGCGGACGCTCCCGATAATAGTTCCGATGACCTGAGTGATGACCTGAGTGATGACCTCACTGATACCAACCTAGATACAAGTATGGACGTTGACGAGCTCCTTGCTGAAGATGTATTGGGCGCAGATGATATTGAGGATGCTGACGACGAACTGTTTAGTGAGTCCACCGAAGATCTTTTAGCGACCGACGCTGATGACGACCTATTTGACGGTGCGGCAGATGATGAGACAGACGACCTCATGCTACCAGCAAATAACAAACTAATGTCTCCAGATGACATGTCTGACGAAGATGACGCTGGTCAAGGCACAGCCAAAGGTGCTCTTGCAGCAACTGCAGGACTAGCAGCCGGGTTAGCAGCCGGGTTAGCAGCAGGTAATACAACTGAAGATAGTACGAATGAAGACGCTACCGGCGACGACAGTATTGATGACACCAACAATACTTCTAGCGACATACCTGTCAGTGCTTACGACGACACGTTAGGGTTTGCCTCAAGTGACAGCAGCACGTTAGAAACAATGTCTGTACCCCAACAAGCAGCCGATACAAATGAACTGCCCATCGTATCGTATGGTGTTGTATTGCGCCGCTACCTTGATATGTCACCCTATGAAACTGCCCAGCAGGCCCTAAGCGCAGACTTAGAAACTGCAATGAGTCCCACTGGGTTCATTTTACGTGCTGCTGCCAAAGCACTGCAGAAATATCCGCTGGCACATGGTAGTACAGTGGCCGTTGCCGTCATTGATGGTAACGATGTTGCTACCAAGGTCATTCCCGAAGCAGCCAGCATTGACTTTGCAAGCTTACTTAGCAAAGTTGCGGAGTTTACCGATCACGCGAGCGGTGAGCGTGACGAAGCTGACCTTGTCATTGCGGACGTATCGCACCTTGGTATTGACGAAGCTGTACTTAACTTAAATGCGCCAGTCTTAACACTAGGACGTGTGACAGCACCCGACCACGCTAACACTCAGCAAGATGCACACCAAAGCGTCCTCACCTTGTCTGGCGAGGTTGCACCTGAAAAAGGTGCTAAGTTACTTGCCTACGTTGGCGAACTAATGGCTGCACCTATTCGTTTGCTGCTGTAGGACTCACCACACATCAATATAATTGCTCCCCCTCAACAAAGGTGCTTTAAGTTGAGGGGGTTTGTTTGCTTGGTAGAAGTAGCCAAAGCAGTAAATATCCAAGTGCCGTAATGCCACCTGTAATTACAACGCTAATCACCATTACAACACGCAACCATCTTGGTGACGTATCTATGTAACTGGCAATGCCACCAATAACACCACCCAGCACACGCTGATCGCCACTAGCTCGAGCCAGCACAGCGTTTGTATTTGGCCGCCTTGCCCGGCGCTGATTATGCTGAAGCCCGTCTTGTAAGTCATCAGATACGTTTGTAGACAATGGATCCGTGGATGAAGAGGTCATAACACCATTATGACCAGATGCCGGCTAGCCTTACATGGCTAGGGAACACTCAAACCTCGAGTGGCAGTTGCGGTTTCAGATTAGTATCTTGGAGGGCTTGGTGAACGGCCGCCTCGAGCCACCTCACGTCTACACCGTGGAAGAGAGCATCATCTTCAATATATGCCAGATGCGCTAGGGCCTTCGCATAGTTACGCCGCCCACCCCTTGGGTTCACCATATTACGAGCTTTGTGCAGCGCTGCAGCCAGCAAAATGAGCCCTCCATAAAAATGTTTGGCATCACCTGCTACTGTTAGCCAGATGGCTTCCCACGATTCATGAGCTTCCCAGTAGTTAGCCTGGTTAAAATCCTGCACGCCCCGAAGCCAGTTGGCATGGTGTTCATCTCGTAAATCTGCTTGCGTCACACGTAACCTTCCAAATGCACCACAATGTACTTGCACGACAGCTACAAGCACAACCTAACACAGCTACTACACGTTCGTCTTTCTCATAAAACCCTCCCCAGTTTGGGGGTACAGGAAAATTGATGAATTTGTGTTCTATGTAGCAGCTTATTGACAAGATATGGCATCAATCAAAGTAAAATCATCCGCTCACAAAATTTTTGAACCCGATCAGTAATTACTTTTTAGGACTTACGCACGAGGTAAGGAAATGAAACGATAGGGAATGGATTACAGCAACCACCGTTTGGCATACTGCGAGTTTTTGCTGAGTAGTCAGCTGAACTATACGCAGACATATTTTGCTGAGCATCATGAAG
>JBCCBI010000042.1:0-19515 GCA_039034155.1 Deinococcota bacterium
AAATTTCCTAAAATTAAATTACCAGCTTCCAAAAAATCTGGGCCACGGTTGCGGTTACCAGCAAACACGCCCACCAAAAACCCGCGACCTTTGTGGGCAAGCGGCGAGCCAAAGGTCGCAGGAGCTAGTCCAACAAGGTGCTTGAGGCGGCTAGCACGCTTGCTGTAATTAGTAAGCCACGCCCGTATGACCAACATGCCGGTGGAATGCACAATCGCATCAAACGGTTCGTCATCATTTAAGCCTGTTTGTTGCTGAAGTGAACGGTCAAAGCCTTCTGCCAAATCCCGAATGGTGACTTCATTAGTAAGGCTTTGGTAAGTCACCACGTGAATGTCTTCCTTACGGTAGCCACGTGCCAGCAAAATTTTTTGCCACGCGTTAAAGGCATTTCCGGTGGACGAGTAACCGTGAATAAGTACGATAGGTCGTTCAGGCATAGGTGGCACCTCACAAGTTGGGAAAGATGAGTTTAGGGTACACCAGATGCAGGGACTCGAGTAAGAGTTTTGTAAGAGTGCATTTGCTAGCTTACTTGTATGAACTTATTATTCACATCCCCACGCCTGAAGAAAGCTAGTTGTATTAGCTTTCTAATTCTGGGACTCTCTCTCCTAATTTCAGTTAGCTTTGCCCAAGTCACCAATCTAAACGATACTGGTGCAGGCAGCTTACGAGATACCATTGCAGCAGCCCTAGACGGCGACACGATTACCTTCCAAGCAGGACTGTCTGGCACCATCAATACAGCCAGCACCTTAACAACAGCCCTGGATGACCTTACACTAGATGCTACAGGGGCAACTATCACAATAGACGGTCAAAACAGCCATCAGATTTTAGAACACACGGGTACAGGGACGCTCGAGATCATCAACCTAACTTTCCAAAACGGTAGCACTGGTGGTGACACTGATGGTGGCGCGATTGAAAGCAACAATGCCAACATTATTATTATCAAAAGCACCTTTCGCAATAATTTTGCTGGTGACGATGGTGGTGCTATTGAAGGTCTTAACAATATTACAATCACCAGCAGTACCTTTTTCAACAACCGTGCAAACGATGATGGTGGTGCTGTTCGTAGCGCAGGTGCTATAACAATTATCAACAGTGCCTTTTCTGAAAATAGCTCAGTTGAAGATGGTGGAGCTGTTGAAGGAAATACTACAGACATAACTAGCACTACCTTTACTGGAAATACCTCAGGCGAAGATGGTGGTGCCATTTACAGTGAAAATAACCTAACAATCACTGAAAGCACTTTTTCTGGAAATACTTCGGATGATGATGGTGGTGCGGTTAGTAGTAACAACAATATCCTGGTAACTAAAAGTACCTTTTCTGGCAACAGCTCCGTTGCAGACGGTGGAGCTGTTGAAGGAAATACTACAGACATAACTAGCACTATCTTTACTGGAAATAACTCAGGCGAAGATGGTGGTGCCATTTACAGTGAAAATAACCTAACAATCACTGAAAGCACTTTTTCTGGAAATACTTCGGATGATGATGGTGGTGCGGTTAGTAGTAACAACGACATCATGATAAACAACAGTACCTTTGCTGGAAATAGCGCTGCCGAAGATGGTGGTGCCATTGAAGGCGATGATATGACCATCACAGATAGCACGATCTCAGAAAACGCGGCTAGCGACAACGGTGGTGGTATTTTTGGTGGTGACATCATTATCGTCAACAGTACGATTATGGCGAACACTTCACTTGGCTTTGGTGGGGGCATAAGCAGTAGTACTGTTGATGCTGTGAACACTCTTGTGTCAAGTAATCGTTCTAATACTGACGGCGGTGGACTTGACGTGAATGCCACCATTCTTACAAATAGTACAGTTGTTGCAAATATAGGTGGCGACGGTGGTGGGATTTGGAGTGATGTTGGCGGTGTTACCCTCGACAATAGCTTAGTTTTAGGAAACGATGCTCCAGCCAATTCCCAAATTCGCGGTGCTATCACTAATAACAACAGCGCCTATGGCTTTAGTGTGGGTGAGTCTACCGGAGATGCCTTTGTTGGGTTAGATATGGCGGATGTCTTCGTTGATCCAATAAGTGCAGCAGCAGCTCCCACAACTGCAGGCAACTACCGCTTGATTGACACCTCACCTGCCCTTGATAGCGGTGATAACACCTTGATTCCAGTTGGCATTGTGGCTGATTTAGATGGTGGTGCTCGTATCTTAGATGGTGTTGTCGATATGGGAGCTTACGAAGGCATCTTTACCTTCTTGATTAACCCCAACCAAGACATCCAAATCCGCAATGGGAATAGTACTGCTGCAGCTAGCATTACCTCTAATAGTGTTGAGGTTTTGTCGTATGGTCCCTTCAACCGTAATCAGAATGTTGTTTTGGAGTACTTGATTAGAAACCCAGGAGCACGAACTTTAGAGTTAGGGGAACTTGTCTTACCTAGCTTCTTATCTGTAGTTGGAGACGCCTTACCTGAAACGTTAGGAAGCTTTGACAGTGCCTTATTGGAAGTTAGTGTTGATACCTCTATTGCAGGCACACTTGCAGGACAAGTCAGTCTTGCTAGCAACGACCCAGATGCAAATGAAAACCCATTTGTATTTAACCTCATCGTTCGAGTCGGCAATGAACCAGCAAACGCTCTCTACGTACTTCCAGGCATTGACCTAGCAGACACAACCATCACACCTAGCCAACAGAATGTGCCTGTATTTAGTGCTTATCTCATCGTTCCAGAAGGGTCAGCCAACGTCACCATTAACTCCCTCACCCTCAACACCGATGACATCCCAGCACTTAGAGACGTAACATCACTAACCCTTCTCATTGATGGTGGAACCAGAGGCATCCAAGACAGCAGAGATGTTGTCCTCAGCACGGTTGACGCTCCAACTGTTGATGGCATCATCACCTTTGAGTTCAACGAGCGAACGCTTCAACCTAACTTGCCGTTTTGGGTTCTAGTGACGGCAGATTTCTGAGCTATTTTTAATAAACCCACACAAAAAGCCCCTTATAGAAGGGGCTTTTCTTTATTAATCAACGTTTGTGCTGTTATTTATTACTATGGTGCAGCATTTGCATCTACTGCAGAAATATCCACCAATACGCCACCCGGGTCTTTAATAAGCGCACGCAGTTGACCGTAAAACGTGAGTTCAGGTGCTTGCACAACCTCATAGCCGTGTGCCTTAGCTTGGGCAATGACTGGTGCAAGGTCGGCAACGACAAAGGTGAGATATATGCCTAAAGGCTTGCCTCGAAACGCCGCAGGCAGTAACTCGTGATCTGCTTGAATGATGCCTAGCTCAAAATCTTTATTGTCGGTTGTGAGTTGAATGAACCAATCACTTTCAAACGCAATATTGAACTGGAATAGAGCTTTGTAGAACTCGGCAGAGGCATGAACATCTGCTGCGGCAATGTTCGTAATAAACCTATCAATGACTACTGGCGCGTTCATTGGGGACGTCATAACATCAGTTTAAGCAAGTAGGCTAGTGCATGGGTTTTGTGATTTACGTTTAACCTTCTGATTGAGCAGATTGTGCTTTGGGGGCGTCTTGCTTGCGCCCACTAGGTGTTGTTCCCCAACCCAGTTTTTGCCGCAAAATATCAAACGAACTGTGCTTGTCCGAGGCAATGAGCATGAAGTCCGTTTTGGCAGCAGACACGGTGAAGTAGTCGCCGCCGTGTAGTTCTAAGCGCTCCTGCCCGTCCACAACCAGCGCCATTTCATCGGCAGGGTTGTCTATACGAAAGCTGATAGTACACAAACTCTCAATCACAATCGGGCGGTTGGTGAGTGAGTGGGGAGCAATCGGCGTGACCATGAGCGCCTGCAAACCCTGCCCCAAAATAGGTCCACCAACCGACAGCGAGTAAGCTGTGGACCCAACGGGTGTGGAGATAATGAGCCCGTCCGCGTGGTACTGGGTGGCGTGGTAACCGTCCACACTCATGTTGATGCCGAGTAAGCGCGTCATGATGCCTTGAGACACAGTGACATCGTTTAAGGCGTAGCAGGTTGTGGTGCCGACACTGTTATGAAGGCGAATCTCGAGCATCATCTTGGGACTAAGCCGCCAGCATCCTTGTTTGTCGCCATCTAAAAAGGCATAAGCGTCTTCAATACTGTGTTCAGCTAAAAATCCAAGTTTACCCATGTTGATGCCAAGCGTAGGCACGGGTGTACCCGCCATGCGCCGAGCACTGGACAGAATGGTGCCGTCCCCACCCACCGCAATAACCATATCCGCGCCTTTGGCCACTTGCGACAGCTTGGCGGTACCTTCTAAATCGAGGATGGTTTCGATGCCACGTTCTTGTAATTTTTGTGCAAAATCTTTGGTCACGGGGTGCGCTTGCGGTTTGTAGAGGCTGCTCGCTAGCACCACCCGATCGAGGTCAAACACACTTTTGGTAAAGATGTCGCCATTACCTGCCATATAAATACCTAGCCTGTCACGCTGTTTATAGCAGGGTTTGGAGTGAGGTGATGCTCGAGGCTATCAATGACCTGCTCGAGCGTCAGCTCATCCGTGTGAATATGAATGGCATCTTCAGCAGGTACAGACTGAGCTTGATCGCGTTGATCACGTTCAATGATTGCCGCTGTAAGTTCAGCAAGGTCGCCGGCACGTTCTCCTAGACGCCTGCGGGCGCGCACCTCGGGTGCAGCGTGTAGATAAAACTTGGCACGTGCGTTGGGAAAAACAACCGTACCCATGTCGCGGCCGTCAATGACAAAGTTTCCGGTAAGCATTTGTAAGTGTTGATTAACCCAAGTACGAACTTGAGGATGTTTAGCAACAGCGGAGACGTTCTTGTCAACGGCATCTGTCTCGAGCAAATTGCTAATATCTTTAGCCTCAATACAGACCTTATTATCTTTATCTGCATAGGGTGTTAACTGAACGGGACGCACTGCCGCAGCGCTAAGTAGCGCATGAGCGTCGTGGACATCTAGCTGTTCATCTAGCGCCAACCAGGTGAGTGCGCGGTAGAGAAGTCCGCTCGAGACATACGCAACACCCAAACGCTGCGCCAACCCTTTAGCAGCACTCGACTTGCCAGATGCTGCCAGACCGTCAATGGTAATAACGTGTTGAGATGCCGTCATCTAAACAGCCATACTTTCCAACCCAAACGCATACGTCGTGTCACGGAGGTTAGTTTACCGTATCGACAGACGTGAGAGGCGTTGTGGGTTGGATCTTCAAATGTGATCGAGATTAGCTGAGGCGAGGTCTTAAAAATTAGTCAGCAGTTGTAACTTTCTCACAAGCGACCTCAACCACAAAACTACTACCTGGGCAGGTAAAGTGGAATGTCCACGCACCCCACGCGTGTTGAGGAGGTGCGTCAGCAATTCCGGCTTGGCTCAGTTGTGCATACATAGCATTGACGTTAGCTTCTGTCTCTAGATCAAAGCCAATATGAAACAGTTTTGGATAGCTTGGCGATTTGCCTTTCATTAAATTGATGTGCATACCGCTGCCATCATGTAAAACAGCCATGTTGTCGTTGTTATCGTCAAAAAAATCCTCATAGCCAAAATGGGTTTTAAAGAAAGTGCTTGCAGTTGGTACATCTTGAACAGTTAGGTTGATGTGATCGAGTTTCATCTATTGCCTCCTTTAAGTTGGACGATGTTGTCCACAAACCAAGCCTACAAACATAGGCCGTCAGCTTTTGTCGCTTTATAATTGGACCTATGTATGACCCGTCAATGCGCGTTTTAACGGTGTTAGAAATTTTGCAACTTAAAGAAAGAGTGAGTGCAGATGAGCTGACGTCTCGACTCGAGGTCAGCAAGCGTACTGTGCAGCGCTATATCGCTCGGTTGCAGGATCTTGGGATCCCTGTCACCTCAACCCGTGGGCGCGGGGCAACTTACCGCCTCAAGCCAAGCTTTCGCATGCCACCGCTTATGTTCAATAGGGAGGAAGCTTTTACCGTTGCGTTGGGATTAAAAACGCTTCATCACATTGGTCTAGCAGCTTTAACACCAGCCGTGACTGGGGTTAAGGCCAAGCTCGAGCGCACCCTACCTCCAGATATCTGGCACCGTATGCAGGCACTCAGCACAGCATTACAGCTTGAAGAACTGAGCTGGATTGAACCTGTTGACACGGCGCTTGTCACCGAGCTTGCAACCGCCATAGCATCGCAAATACAACTTGACATCTGCTACACGAACTACGAGCAAGTAACTAGCTCGAGGCGTATTGAACCTTTGGGAATACTGCGAGATGCTGATGTTTGGTTTTTAGCTGCTTATTGCTTGTTACGTCAAGATTTACGACTCTTTCGGGTTGACCGCGTTCAGGCCGTTCAACGAACTAACATCATGTTCACCCGACCAGCTAACTTTGACATTTATACATTTGTACGCAGCAAACTGCAAAACACACCAAGACAGTGGCCAACCAAAGTTTGGCTTGACATTACCCTTGATGATTTACGTTACGAATTGTTACCAGCCAATGCCAGCGTTCGTGAAGAGGCTCACGGTGTGACCATTACATGTGGTGTGGATAGTTTAGAAAGCTATGCTGCTCAGCTTTTGGCATTTCACTGCCAACTCAACGTGTGTTCACCGCCTGAATTAACGGAGGCATTTCAAGCTATCGCTAATCGTGCAACATGTATTTCTCAACAAGCTCTATTGAATCAAGATAGTCCTATTAATATAGGTCTAGCGCAATAAGATAATGTCAACCTGTTAAGCTAGATCATGCTGGTTGAGCGGAGTGTCCTCGAGCAACGCGAGCAAACCACCCTCGCGCCGTATGCCGTGTTGGCAGGTAAGTCACGCGGGCGCATTTACCCTGAAGATGAATCTCGCTACCGCACGGCCTTTCAAAAAGATAGAGATAGAGTTGTCCACAGTAATGCGTTCCGTCGGCTCGAGTACAAAACGCAAGTCTTTGTGAACAATCAGGGCGATCACTACCGTACCCGGCTTACCCACACGCTCGAGGTTGCCCAAGTTGCCAAAAGCATCACCCGGGCGCTGGGCTTAAACGAAGATTTAGCTGAGACCATTGCGCTGGCCCACGACTTAGGGCACCCGCCCTTTGGGCACGCAGGTGAGGCGACCCTTGACCGCCTCGCTAAGCACTACGGGGATGAAGCTGGCTTCGACCACAACAAGCAGTCCTTACGCATTGTCACCAAACTAGAACAGCGCTACCGAGACTTTCCAGGGCTTAATTTGAGCTGGGAGGTGCTCGAGGGCATCATGAAGCACGAAACCCGCACCAGTTTAGATGATGCCCTGCTCGACGCCCGCTGGGAACCCAACAAACACCCGAGTCTCGAGGCTCAACTAGTTGATCTAGCAGATGAACTTGCCTACAACGTTCACGATTTAGACGATGGCCTGCGCTCCGGGCATTTAGCTGGCGAGCAGTTAACCGAGGTCACACTCGTTGCCGAGATGTTAGAAGCACTTGATCTTGATCCCAGATATCTGGGGGACGTGCCCACAAGCAAGCACAACGTCCACAATGCAGATGCCAACCGCTATTGGTTTATTCGGGAACTGCTTGGCAAGCTTATTGAAGATACCGTTGTGCATACACACATGCGGCTTACCCAAGCAGATGTGCAAAGCCTTGCAGATATTCGCACAGCAGGTCGGCTGCTAGCTGGTCCTTCAGCTGAAGTTCAAGCACAACTCGCTGAGCTTAAAGACTTCTTATATAGCAACCTGTATTTTCACTACCGGCAACTGCGTATGACCAACAAAGTAGAGCGGCTGCTCGAGCAACTTTTTCATGCCTATGCAGACACCCCCAAAATGCTGCCCCTTAGCGTGCAACAAGTCGCCGAGGACAAAGGCACCATTCGGGCTATCACCGACTACCTTGCCGGAATGACGGACCGCTACGCGAGCAATGAGTATAAACGCCTGTTCGATCCCCAAGTACTTACTTGAATATCTTCACACGTAGTGCTACGAACTCCGTACCACAACTCAATCTTGGCTAATACCTGTATCAAGAATGTTTGAGGCAGGTCTCGAGACTGGTTATGGCACATCACTCAATGGCACGCTTTTGGAACGTAGTATTTTGCAACATAGATAAAGTACAAACGCTAAACACGTGGATGCTTGCACCTTTTAGAAGATGCGTTCGCTATAAAAGTATGGATTGATATCTTCTGAAGATCTAGCGCGTGTTTCTCTACAACAGGATGTTCTAGAAGCCCTATTTAAGTATCTAGATAGCTGTGAAGTCAACATTTATTAGGGGCAACACCTACAAATACCCCCTAAAAAGGGCAATATTTTGACTAACTGTAGGCTAGGTCACATCAAATTAAAACTGTAACCTAAGTGCATCTTAACGAAAAGCTCATTGGACTCACATATAACGACAAGTCAATGAGTGAGTTGACATGTTGTGAATTCGTGTAGATATGGCCTCAAATTCTTAATATTATCTACAGAAAGTACACGTTTAAACTTAACTTAGCTATTATCTCGAGCGTTTTATGTTGTTATGCCGTCAGTTTAAAGATTTTCACTTGACAAAGTTAATACCCCCACAAGCTATTTTGTGAGCTTGCACACCCAAGTGTCTCAAGCAATATCTCATTTTTCTCTCAGCTAGCCCCACTAATCTGCATGAGGTCAAAGGGAATTCGCCCTTTGCCAATGTTTGTAACTGGAAGACATGATCAATCTTCCAGTGACTATGAAACCTGTTCCGTATATGGGTGCCTGGAACCGGTGGAGTCAGTGGCGCAACCGACTGGAAGCTTGTTGGACGTACTAGAGCTTGGCATTATCTGAAATCTTTTATACGATTATCCGAGCTCATGACTCTGCTACACCGATGTTCCATGATGCATCCCAATATGTTCTGACTTGAACGTAGGGGGGAAAGTCATGACACACATACGTCGTCGCTATTCGTCACAAAGACCTAAACGCACATCTACACATAGGTCTACATGGTTCATTACGCTTATCACGCTGCTTATCCTAAGTGCATGTACGAGTGGCAGCCGCGAAGGACCACCTGAACTTTCTGAAACCATTGACATTTCATCTGCAGGCGATTGGACTGCTACTGACATAGGTAGTGTAGGCAGTTCGGGGGGACTGCAAGACAGTGCCAACGGCGTCACCTTACGCAGCTCTGGAGCTGATATTTGGAGCCGTAGTGATGGCTTTACCTTCGCCCACCAAGTGTTACCTGGTGACGGTGTCATCACTGCCCAAATCAGTCAGTTTGATGCTACTGATCCATGGGCGAAAGCTGGCTTAATGCTCCGCGACAGTTTAGATGCTGAAGCAGCCAACGCCGCAATTTTGGTAACACCTAGTAATGGTGTACGTTTCCAACGCCGAAGCCGCACCGCCTCGAGCACCGCAGGGTTAAGTGGTAGCGATGTACCTGCACCTTATTGGTTACGGCTCGAGCGCAGCGGCGACACGATTCGCGGCTTTGAATCTGCTGATGGTGCAAGCTGGCAGCAAGTTTACAGCGGTAACCTAACCTTCGATGGCGATGTTTATATAGGTCTAGCCGTTGCTAGTCATGACACCAGCCAGCTTGTAAGTGCCACATTCTATAATATTGATGTTGTTGGAACAAATAACGATAATGGTGGCAATAACGGTGGTAACGATGGTGGTAACAGCGATGGTGGTAACAACGGTGGCAGCACCGACCCTAGCGGCTGGCAACAGCAAGATATCGGCAACGTTGGTGTAAGTGGCTCGAGCACCATCAGTGGTGGGACTGCTACGATTCGCGCTGGTGGTACAGACATCTGGTCACGAGCTGACGGCTTCCACTTTGCCTACCGCACCATTTCAGGTGATATTGAATTGGTTGCTCGAGTAGTCAGCCAGCAAGACACCGACCCATGGGCTAAAGCAGGTCTTATGATCCGCGACTCGCTAGATGCTGATGCAATCAACGCAGGTATCTTTGCAACCCCGCGCAACATGGGCGTGCGCTTTCAGCGCCGTAGTAGCACAGGTGGTAGCACCGCAGGTATTGGCGGCAGCCTAGATGAAGCACCTGTGTGGCTCAAGTTAGTACGCTCAGGTAATCAGGTGGCTGGTTATGAATCAGCCGACGGTACTAACTGGCAACAAGTTTACGAAGGTAGTTTAAACCTCTCTAGTGCTGAAGCGTATGTAGGTCTGGCGGTCTCGAGCCACGACACCAATACATATGCCGATGTTTCAATAGATAACATCCGCTGGAATGGTGTGGCTCCTGATCCAGACCCCGATCCTGATCCAGACCCCGATCCTGATCCAGACCCCGATCCTGATCCAGACCCCGATCCTGATCCAGACCCCGATCCTATTCCTGGCACAGATGCCCACACGACGCTACTTGGCGAGTACTACACCATCAAACGCTTTGGCAATGGCAAGTCTTCACGGGATTACGACGGCATCGTCTACCGCCCTAGAAGCTACACCGAAAGCCCGTACCAAGGTTGGGATGTACTTGACCTGAGCGATATCGCAGGCTCATTCCGGAACTACACCAACGACGACTGGCTCCACCTAACACTTACCCGCGACGCCACCTTAGCTGTGGTCTGGTCAGGACAGCGCCCCGGCAACTGGCTTAACGACTGGGACGAAGGCCCTGAAGTACGTGGCAACCGAACCTTTACTAAACGCTTTAACGCAGGTGAAATTGTCCTCGGCGCCATCGGCGGCACCATCAACTTCCCGTATACAGTGCTCTTTGCAGAAGAGAATAGCAGCCCAAGCCCCGAACCCGCAGTACCTGCCGGCTTAGAACGCCCGGTTATTAATACCGAGTGCCCTGCATGGGTTCATGACCAATACATGACCGAAGGCCCTGACGGACAGATGTACCGCACTTGGCACCCACAGATTGACCCTGTTTACTGGTGTTACTTTGGACACGAACACGGCGCTGACTCGAAACTCTTGCCCAGTGGCTGGGAAGTTCCTTACGGCTACGTTGCGTTCTACAACAACCGCCAAGACGAGTTCCACAATGGCTTTAAAGGCACTTACTTCACAGATGTACAAGGTAACCACTGGTTTGTTGTTGTCCACGCCACCTCGAGCCTCTACAGCCGCTTCGGTGCACAGCTCCACACGGTCTACATGCGCGTAGAATCACCCTCTGGTGAACTGCTCGTGTCCTACGGCTACAAAGGTGACTTTGGTCCCACACTCAGTAACCGTACTATCGGTGGTGTCCGCCAGATTCCTATCAGCCCAAGTCACAGTAACTTCCCCGATCAAGCTGCTATTCGCGAAACTACCAATGGTCGTAAGCAAGTCCGTATTGTGGACTCCAACGGTGCTAACTATGTCGGCTATGAAAACTGGGTTCTTGGGAATACCTCTGGTAATGCCCTTGGGATTCGCGGCGCGTTTACCTTAGACATTCTGAACCCGCAAACAGGCTGCCTAGGGCTTGACTGTAACCAAGCTTATCGTCCACCAACCCAGTTCCGTAACAAAGGTGAAAAACGCTTGTTCGTGATGCCACGCAGCTTCGGGATTGAAGCCGGTCGCGCAGCCACCAGCGGTGAGTTCTACACCAACGCCTACGGTACTGAACTCCGCTCTGGACCAGCCAGCAACGATTCTGTACGCCAGTACATCAAACCCGGCTTAGTCCTTTATCCCTTCCCAGATGCAGACGGCAGCTCGGTAACAATTGTGACTCAAGACGCTTGGCGCGGAGCAGATGCAGTTGCAGCACGAGGTCCAACCCGTACTCACCCACCAACACCCAACAAAGATCTTGAAGGTGCAATTGGTCTCGAAAACTAACTAACACGTCAACATAACGCTCATAAGGGTTCTAGCTTAGGCTGGAGCCCTTCTTTAATTGATGTGGTACTACCTCGAGTGAACTAACTCATCTTCACTCATATCGTTGCTGCATAATGGTCAGCATGAAGCTACAGCTTAGAACTCTCCATCAGATAATGACTGTGTTGATGCCAATATCGCCGTGTCGCTTGTATCTCTCTTTGAGGTTTAGGTTGATGCCGGTATCAATTTTGATATTTACATTGTTGACATGTGTGCTGGCGCAAGAACCCCAGGTGATTGCGGTAGATAACGCAGCACAGCTCGAGCAACTTACTGTCATTCCAACAGACATACCTGACCCTGTCTACGCGCTAGCAACCTCCGCAGATGGTCAACTTTTGGCAGCAGGTATTGGCAGCAGTTTAATTCTTTGGGATATAAGCACGTTAACTGCACCCGTTGAACTGGCGCGGCTCGAGATTCTAGGGGAAGGTGCGTCTGATATTGCATTTGCTAATGCAGGTAACTTACTTGTTGTCGGAGACTGGTCAGGGCGTTTGCATGTCGTTAGGCTCGAGAACCCTAGTAACCCCAGCTTGCTCACCAGTTTTCAAGCGCACAGTGAATACGCGCTGCCTGTTGCGTTTAGTCCAGATGACAGCTTGCTGGTATCATTTGGTGTCACTTCCTTTAATAGTTACATTCCCAACATTCACATCTGGGACGTTGAGGCACTTATTCGTGACAGCCAAACCATTACTGATTTTTATCAACCTGCGCGGCGCATTTTAGCAACTGGCTATGGCACCGTACACTTTGAAGACACGAGTAATGATGACGATGTTCAGGGCACGCTCATTTACGGTTCAGAAGCACAAACTATCACCGTTAAAACCTTTGATGACAACCTCAACCCTAAAGTGATTGATGCCTTTACCAGCGAGTTTGACTTTGTTGACCCAGTGAGTATTAGTTCAGACGGACGCTATGTTGTAGCTGTGGAAGACAGTGAAGACAATAGTGTCCTAAGCGTGTGGGACGTTACAGCAGGCGATCAGCTTGCCACTTTCGCGTCTCAGGGTAGTGGCCTAGCGAGCATCAACCCAGCGGGTACCATCGTTGCTGAAGGTGGTTACGACGGTGTGCTTTACGTTTGGGATGCCCGCAGTGGTGACGTACTAGCTAGGTTCACACCTAGTGATATAAGTATCGAAATTGTAAGTTTTAGTAGAGAAGGTCGTGTATTAGTCAGTGGTGATGGAGAAGGTATTTTACGTTTTTGGGCGCATCCCTGATGCCCTGATGCTCGTAACATCATCTAATGGCAGAGCCAACAAATCCCGAGGACGACGCTTTAGTTCACTTGATTAACGGGGATAGCGCCTCAATCATATAAAGCTGATGGGATCAGTTAGACGTTCTGAATAACACCTTGCTAATATCTGTCCAACCTGAACACAACATCAGCTCAAAGAAGAAGCTCGAGGCAGCATTCAAAACTTGCGATACGCGCGTATACCTTCTATGATGCAAGCTGCTATGTCAGACTCACCAGATAAGCCACCAAGCTCGGCAGCGTCTTACACACCTATTAACGAGCAAGTTGAGGTGCTTGTACCTGCTCAAACTGCTGAGGACGTGCGTGCTCGGCATCAGTCTAATCGCGCGGCTTGGAACGAAGCGGCAGTCCGCTACAGCGAGGGACTTGCGCGTACCATTGCTGACCTGCAAGCGGGTAAGAGCAATTTACACCTTGTTGAGAGGCAGAATTTGCTCGAGCTAGGGCCCCTAGCCGACTGGTGCAAGGTCGCCGTGCATGTGCAGTGTGCATCTGGCGAAGACACCCTGTCGCTGTGGCTCGAGGGCGCGCACAACGTCATTGGCATAGACATTGCCGACGACCACATCGCCAACGCACAAGCTAGCAGTGACGCACTGGGCGCACCTGCCACGTGGTACTGCTGCGATATTTTGGATACGCCAGCAGAACTAGATGGCTGCGCCGATTTGGTCTACACTGGGCGTGGTGCCGTCAATTGGTTGCAAGATTTGACGGGTTGGGGACAGGTTATCGCCCGCCTCTTAAAACCGGGTGGCGTCATGCATATTTTTGACGGTCACCCAGCAATGTGGTTGTTTGAACCGGATGCTGAGCAGCTCGAGGTTGCTAGGGGCACTAACTACTTTGGTCACAGCGAGCGCAACCAAGGTTGGGGTGCGCAGTACATTGGCGATTTGGGCAAACCCGCAGACCAACTGACCTACAAATACGAACACCTCTGGACACTGGCAGATGTCTTTACGGCCCTCAGCCAAGCTGGCCTTGTTGTGGATTTGTTTCAAGAGTATCCAGAAGATTACTGGAACAGTATGCCTAACCTAAACGAGCACGAGCAACGCCTTATCCCACGCACGTTTGCGATGCGTGCACACAAACCTTTGTAAGGCTCGAGTAAAGTTAACGTCATCACGCTAACGTCTGTTTGGTGTGCTGCTAAAGCTATGACCTAAATACGTCAGACTAGACCCATGAACCGAGTTTTGTGGGTTTTACTTATTCTTATCGTTGTGGCGATTGTTGGCTATGTAGTGTTGCGCGTGTTGGTTGAGCGGGGTAGTCCCATGCCAAACAATCTTGGCGTGGAGGAAGGTCGTCTGGCAGCGTGTCCAGACAAACCTAATTGCGTAAGCAGCTATGCAGCAGATGATGAACACCGTATTGCGCCTATTGCTTATGAGGGATCGCAGGAGGAGGCTCGAGCGGCCCTGCTCACAGTCCTCAACAACCTCTCTAACAGTACTATCATCACCCAAGATAACGACTACATTCACGTAGAACTGCGCTCGAGGCTTATGCGTTTTGTAGATGACACGGAGTTTTATTTTGCGGAACCGGGCCTCATCCAGGTGCGTTCAGCCGCGCGCATAGGTCAGGCTGATATGGGCGCTAACCGCAGGTACGTCGAGACTATTCGTGAGACCTTTCGCGCCGGCCTATAGTAGTTACTAACATACAACCTAAGTACGGGGTCAACACGGCATAGCGTATGTTTCGCAAATTTACATCAAGTCTTAACATTGCCAGGATAGCCTTTGCGAGCGTTATGTGCAAAGTGTCTAATTCTCATGTAATGCGCGTTTACAGCGGCATGATCTACCAACAGTATGGTTTGAAGGTTTGATTTATGGCGCTGACCAAACCCCTCACAACACACGTTGAGACCCATAATCTGGCTTGCACAACGTCAGGTATAGATAATTAGCGGTTTCAAGTCGCTTTAGGAGATTGAACATCATGAAATATACGTCCCGCTACATGCTACGCACTGTGGTTGCCATCTGGATTGGATTGGGAACAGCTTACAGCCTCTCCCAGACAACAGCCACAGATACTCAAATTCGCCAAGTTGTCGTTGAAGGTAGTAGCTTACTAACAGCAGATGAGCTTGCTGGCAGCCTCAGTTTGCAGGTAGGGAGTAGCTACACAGATGAGGCAGCTCGAGCAGATTTTGAAGCACTTCAAGCATTGTATGAAGCTCGAGGCTATCAACTCAGCGATACCGCTGCGTTTAGCTTTGAAGCCGGGCGCTATATGCAGCGCGTACGCGAACTTACGGTGGGCATGCGCAACGTTATCTTTTTAGGCAGACCTGAAACTGAAGGTGGTCCTCCCAGCATGTCGCCTACTGGCACAACAGATACAAACTTCATTTTGAAATACCTACCGGATAGCGGCGAGCTTTACCAAGCAGATGCCATTGCAGGTGCCAAAGCGCAACTTATGGCTTTACCTGCTTTTCTAGCTGTAGAGATTGCGCCCGAGGTAAGTGAGGAGGGCGTCGACCTCACCGTGCAAGTCTTTGAGGTTCCTAACAACATTTTACTGCGCTTAGAGCCTGTCCTCGGCGCTGAACTTGATTCTGGTAGGGCAGCGTTTTTTGAACTTGGTGTCAAGTACACCCTACCTGATCTATTTGGACGCGCCCACAGCGCCAGTGCTGCTGGAATTGTCTATACGACCGACAATGGCACCCAATTTGGGGGCGAGCTAACTTACACAATTCCGTGGCTCGAGCTGAACTTATTTGACTTTCAAGACAATCCAACCTCGTTTGAGGTTTCTGTTTACAGTTTGGTAGATGCCAACGTCCCCTTACGTGCTAACGGCCCTCGCGACCTACCCCACCCCTGTATTGAGGCAGGCACTTGTGATGATGACAACGAGGACAATGTTATCCGAGTTGGTGAAACCACCCAGCGCACCACGGGCTTGCGCCTTGACCTCGCCAGAAACCTATCCGCCACGACACAACTAGCCACCTCACTGCGCTTTGAACTCGTCGACTATGATTACGAAACTGGCGAAGACTGCGAGTTTGATGCTGACGGCAACCTAGACGGCGGCTGCGACCTCAGCGAGGCGGATGCAAGCAGTTTCACCGAGCAAGACGGTGGGTTTATCTTTTTTGATACCCAGCTCACCCGCGACACTCGCGATGATCCTAGTTTTGCGCGTTGGGGCTACTACGCAAGTGCTCGAGCTGGCATTGGTTTTGGGGATGACTACCGCAACCGCGAGACATTAGAGCAAGACAACTATTTATATGTGCCGCTCGAGGTTGGCCTGCGCGGCTACTTCACCCCACTCGCCAACAGTCAAGTGCTAGCCTTGCGCGTGAACGCAGGTACAGCACTCTCTGACGGTCTACCCTATGCACGCATGTTTGATGTTGGCGACAACAGTGACTTTGCCTACCAACTACGTGGATACAGTGGCGATGACATTTTGGCAACCCAAAATTACGTCACCAGTTCAGTGGAGTACCGGGTAGATGTAACCAGCCTTGGGCTAGACATTCCCCTTACCGAGCGGTTTGTTGTTTACGGCTTTGCCGACACAGGCTTCACCACCAACGACTTTGACGGCGACGACCCCGACTTACACTTCGGAGCCGGTGCTGGCGCATTAATTCAGCTCAACGCGTTCGGTATCAGCGCGCCGGCGATACGCTTGAATTACGGCTTTAGCGAGGCAAACAGCTCGGGCGTGTTTAGTATTGGCGTTGGTGATTTGTTTTAACAGCTTTATCATCTTGTAGTTTTAGAGATGATTAGCAAGTTTACAGCGTAGCCATCACAAGCTACGCGTGAGAATAAAAAGACCATCACAGTTACTGCCCCGGATGACGACCCCGTGGCACATTTTGTTGATAATGTCATCCACCAAACAACGGGCAGCCTACGCCACCCGTCTTGTTGAGTTGATGTCTGTGTTGAGGTTGATGTTGTTTAGAACTCTCCAACAACTAATAGCCACAATGGCAGGTTAGGTTTTAGGGTTCTGGTTGGGAAGCCGAAGCTGAGGGTTTGAATGTTTTCTCCTGAGAGAGTTGCTAAGAGGATGTCACCTTGGTCTCGCTGACCTCTGGTACCCCCATCAATGTAGAGTTTGAGGCTTGTTGCTTGGGCGATGCCAGCAAGGTTAGTTGAGCCTAAGTTGAGGCTGTTGAGGTCAACATCTACAGAGCCTTCTGGCACAGATAGATAGAAGCTTAGTAAGGCAACCTCACCTTGTCCTAGGGTGACATTAACTTCACCCATTTCAACACCTGCTACAACGTTGACGACATTTGCTGGTTCATCACTTACGCGGATGATGACATCAAAGACGAAGGGGTTTTCATTAGCATCTGGGTCGTTACTCGCTAGGCTTACTTGTCCTTCTAGTGTGCCAGCAGTAGAGGTATCTATGCGAACTTGTAACAGGGCACTTTCAAAGCTGCCTAAGCTTTCAGGGAGGGTGTCGCCTTCAACCGATAAGAAACTTGGTAGCACAAGTTCACCAAGTTCCAGAACTTTGGCACCGGGGTTACGAACTAAGTAGTCCAACACAACATCTTCACTGCGCTTAAACATGCCGTAGGAAAGTGGAACTAAGCCATTTGAGGTAATGCTGTCTGCAGATGTACTGTTACCGTTTCGTATTTGGATGTCTTGGTTGGGATTGATGACTGGAGGGCATTCATCTGTGGTAATGGTCAGGCCCGTTTCTGGTGCACCGCCACTGAGCACTTCTATACCGTTAAATTCAATGTTCCAACTGACTTCGTTTTGCCACGCCCCACCACCAACATTAACTGTATAGTTGCCACAAGGCAGAAACAAAGACTCCATGTCAAAGGAACCCGTGGTAAAGGTAGTTCCAGCGGTAGCTACAACTGTACCCCCTTGGATGATGTCTAAAGTATTCCCATTCCAACCATCACCGAAAGAATCAAACATATTGACAACAACGCTAGAGGGGTTTCGAATCACGGTAAAGCTTTGTTGTACTTGAGACGCAGCGTTGAAGCTAGCATTACCCGCTTGGTTGGCGTTAATAGTGCAAGTACCCGCAGTTAGCAGGGTGACCGTACTGCCGTTAACACCACCTGTTGTACAAACAGCAGGTGGTGCCGAGCTAAAGCTGACGTCTAACCCTGAACTGGCTGTGGCATTGACCGTGAAGTTACCATCATCGAGAGGGCGGCTTGCAAGCGAACCGAAGATAATGAATTGACAATCCCCAGAGGGCGTCCCAATGCTGTAGCATATTGCGCCATTCCAAGTTCTTGGACTATAAGTGGCACCAAAATTTGTTACTTTACCAACACCTGTATCTATTTGAATGACACCATCAGTGTAGGTGTTAGCGCCAGTAGTGTAATCTAAATCATTGGAACCAAGATCAATATAAATCCCATAAGTTTGTCCTGCAGGAATAGTTAGCGTGTTGGTCAGTAGCATAGGGCTAGGATTGCCAACACCTTGCCCTGTGACAGTCACAGTATCAAATAATGTCCAAGCACCTGGATTTTGATCAAAGCCAACGTAGCTACCAGCTTTGAAATACACATTCACATTGTACGAACTAGTGTCATCAACATGAAGATAAAACTGAGTAATGGTAACGTCGTTAGTTCCTACAGTGGTGACGTCAAACATGTTACCCGCTTGCCCATTACCACCAGCAAAGGTTGTTGCCAAACCTTGGGCACTGCCCAGTGAAATAGCCCAGCATAGTGACATCAGCATAAGCGTGGCAATGAGGCGTAGTTTGAGTGGTTGCACGAAGGACTCCCTTGTGAACGTTTGTGTGATGTTTGTGGATTTGGGTTGGTGTGTATGAGGTGTGTGGTGTGTATGAGGTGCGTGCTGCATTATTGCCCCACCGTCACAACAGCACCTTGCAAGTTCGTTGCGATGTTGGTTTCTACTTCTGTACCGTCTGTGGTTGTGATGCCAAGTGTTTGGACTGTGAGTTGGAAGGTTGTAGGTTCTGTGCTTTGAGGAGTTTTGGCAGTTGGTTCGTTGACAAAGGCAAAGTAAAGGTCAAAGCTGTCCGGTGTTCCGCTTGGGGTGTTGGTGTAGGGGTATTCAAAGGCAATGGTGACAATGCCTGTTTCTCCTATGTTGATGGTGCGCTTGGCTTGTCCTGATGTGTTACTGGCGATGAAGCCTTTTGGGAGGACAACGAAGCTGTTGTTTGGATAGGTTGTGTTGAGTAAGTCTTGGGTTGTTGCTTGGTCTGTTGCCGTGAAATCGTATTGGTCTGCTTTGTTGGGATCAACGCTGCCATCAGCAAAACGACCTTGGGTAGGTTGCATGGCTTGGATGGTTGCTGGGTTAGTTATGGTATTACCCTGACTATCCTGCACATTAGTGATGTTTGTACCTGGGACAGTGACAGCGGTTTG
>JBCCBI010000043.1:0-19068 GCA_039034155.1 Deinococcota bacterium
TGGTTGCCGAGGCAGGGGTCGAAGCTCGTCACATCAGCAGCATCACCGTCAGCATCTGGCGTCAAAGTACAGCTCACGACGTCAGGGCTGACGACGTTCCAGGAAAAGCTTACCTCTAGGGGTGCAGAACCTGTAATTGGTGCAGCATCAAAGTCAACGATGGTGGGGCTCGTTACCACAGTAACCATAACCTCATCACTACCTTCAACAGCGTCATTACGGGCAGTCAAGGTGTAGGTGGTGGTTTCGGTGGGCGTGACGGTGAGGGGAGAAACGAGGTCATCTTCAGTATCTGGGGCAAGGGACAGGTTTAGGGGGGTATCGCCGGTGACATCCCAAGTGAGTACACTGCTATCGCCGAGGGCGATGATCTCTGGATCAGCACTCAAAGTCACGCTGGGGGCGATGCCATCACTATCGTCGCTGCTGCTGCAGGCAACTAAAAGGAAAAGAATGATGAATGCGTATGTGACTTTGCTGTGAACGACCTGACGTAATGATTGGTAGAGATGCGTGTCTGATGTCACCGAGATACTCCCTTTCGCTGATGCCGCTTTGTTAATTCCGTCGCATCAAAAATTAGATCACTAAAAATGTAAGTTGCTTAATTTTTTGTTACTACTGTGCTATGTATTTAAGTATGCCACTATAGTAGCAACCAAATGGCAACGAAACTAAAAACGACGCTAGTGATGTTGGTTCTTGTTGGAAAAGCTGAACGCAACTGAAGAGGAAAATGATGTTTAGAAGACAAAATGCCGAAAAATGTAAGCTAAAGCGTAATATCTCAGTCTACCAAAAAGTCGCCAACCTGTGTCAACGTTTACAGTTGTGAGATTTGTGAGTAATAAGTTTCTCGGTGAGGTTCACGGCTGGTTGTTGAAACTAGGTGTGCCACATGCTTGAAGGTACTAGAAATAGCCTCGAATTAAATCATTATCTGTAACGTTTTTTGTTCAGTTTGAGGGCTAGTGTGATCACACAGAGTGTTTGAAAAAAATGACGACAACGATGGGTGCTATCGGGTAGACTAAAGGCATGCATTTGGGGAGGTGCATGTTTCTGAACAAGTTGGCTTATTTCGTGAGGGACGCATTTGAATACTGTTTGACTCGAAATCCTGTAAGCTTGACGCGTTCAATTTGATTAAAACGTCGCCTCTTGATTAAAACGTCGCCTCGAGTAACTGCTAACTTGAAGTCACACTTGCTAGCCATCATGCTGGTCACAAATTAAGGTAATAATTCCTCAGCATATTGAAATTTGGCACCTTAACCTTATCAAGCTAAAGATACAAACGCACGTCAGTAGCGCTATTTATTAACACCCCTCGTAACACTCACAACCTTTTACAGGAGGTAATGTGACGCAAAACACCTTAAATAATAAGGTATTCTGGGTACAGTGTACCTATGACACACACCGAGCATTCACAACTGCCTACCACTGGCCGCACGCCGTTGTTCCCGCTCTCTGCAATATCTTTAGCTGCACCCTCAGAAACCTTTTTGCCGTCACCTGTAAGCACAAAAACAACAAGCAACATGTCTAAAAAACCATCGTTTCGTGTGTCTACGAAGTCACAACAAGATTCTCAATTAGCACCTGCGCAACTACCCTCAGTACAGGCATTATCAGACCAAATATCTACGAGTGAAACCACGTTAGATGAAATGATGTTTGCAGCTCCTAAAGTCACCTTACCCGTAACACTAGGATCACTTGAGCTAACCTTTGCCCGTGAAGAGATTGCCGCTAGCAAATCTACTGTTGATGAACCTAAACCACTTCCTACGGAACCTTGTAACCACAAAGACGCTGCTGAGGCTGTGGGCATCAGCCAGGCATTACTCGCGTGTTATGTGTCGATTTACCGGTCACTTGGGGGCCGGCTCGAGTACAGCACAGATAACCTCCGCAGCAACAAATATGCCTTAAAACCACGCTATAGTCCGGCATTGATTGCAGGCTTTCGCAATGTGCGTACTCAAGTTCGTTCTGGTGCCGACATTCGCAGTGCAATGACCGTGGTGATGATTCAGCAAGCCAGTGGGCAAGACCCCATCAAGATGATGACAGCGAAAGCGAGCACCAAAGCAGCTACTAAACGCAAACGCAACACAGCCAAGCTCGAGACGCTCGTGTCGGTTAATGACAGTTTGTCCAAAGAAGTTGCGGCGCTACAAGCCAAGTTGGACGGTCTCGAGCCAAGCTAAGTCACCAGCTCATCAACCACTGCGCCAAGTACCTAATCCTGTGCTTGGCGTTTTTGATGACGGTAAGAAGAGGAGATAGGAAGGAACATCGAAGGCTATTTCTGTACCCCATTAAACGATAATCTAAACTCCTATCTTGACGTGCTTGGTAAACTAAAGGGTGACATCAGATGCTATGGATAACCTCTCACAGTTAAATTTGACGGATAGTGAAACCAGGGCTCGCGTGCTACGCCAGCAGTTGCGGGATGCAAATTATCGCTATTACATTCTGCAAGACCCGTTGTTAGCAGATACTGACTACGACGCCATGTTGCACGAACTGCGGACCTTAGAAGAGATACATCCGGAATTACGCACAGCAGACTCGCCCACCCAAACGGTGGGTAGTGCGCCGCAGTCGTCGTTTGAGACGATTACCCATCCACATCAAATGATGTCCTTGGACAATGCGTTTAACGAGGCTGATCTGGAAGATTTTGCCGCTCGGATTCAGCGGGTGTTAGCGTCCGAGGCTGCCCCTTCCTACCTCGTTGAACTTAAAATTGACGGCCTCTCGATTAACCTCTACTATGAACAAGGGACGCTCACTTGGGCTGCGACCCGTGGTGATGGGCGTACTGGTGAGGATGTCACTATTAATGTGCTAAGTGTGGCAGGCTTTCCGCGTACTATTGACAATGCACCAGATAAGCTCGAGGTACGTGGCGAAATCTACCTCTCCAAATCTGAGTTTGCGCGTATTAATACAGAACGAGAAGTTAATGATGAGCCCTTGTTTCGCAACCCGCGCAACGCGGCGTCGGGAACGTTGCGTCAGCTAGATGCCAAGGTGACGGCGAGCCGCAATTTAGAGGCGTTTTTCTACGGGGTGGGCGATCCGCAAGCGCTGGGCGTGGGCACGCAGGCGGAGTTGCTGGAGTGGCTCGAGCAGCACGGGTTTCGGGTGAATCCAGAACGTCAAGTTGCTGAGGATATCGCCGACGTTGAACGCATTATGGCAGGTTGGCGCGACAGCCACAAAACCCTTGACTACGACGCAGACGGACTCGTTGCCAAGGTGAATGATCTACTACTGCAACAAGAACTCGGCATGACCAGCCGCGCGCCGCGTTGGGCAATTGCCTACAAGTTCCCAGCTGAGGAAGCCACCACAACCGTAACTAACATCACCTGGCAGGTAGGGCGCACGGGCAAACTTACGCCCGTTGCCGACATGGACCCGCGTTTAATTGATGGCAGCATGGTCGCGCGTGCTACGCTGCACAACATAGGATTCATCCATGACTTGGACTTGCGCGTGGGAGATGTCGTCAAAGTTCACAAATCAGGTGGCATTATCCCTGAGATTACCGAGGTATTGACGGCTGAACGTGACGGTGAGTTGCCCGAAGTACCCGAGCCAACTATCTGCCCAGTCTGTGGTGAACCGCTTATTGTTGATGGTGCTAACCACTTTTGTGTGAATCCCAACTGCCCTGCGCAGCGGCTCGGACGGCTTTCCCACTATGCTTCAAGGCGGGCAATGGACGTTGACGGCCTGGCGGATAAAACCTTGCGGCAACTTATAAGTGAGGGGCTGGTGCAGACGCCTGCAGATTTGTATCAACTGACGGTAGACCAATTAGAAAGGCTCGAGGGCTTCAGGCAGAAGTCCGCCCAAAAATTAGTTGATAACATTGCTGCGACCAAAACTCGTTCACTTGCCCGGCTTATCAACGCGCTTGGGCTATCTCATGTTGGCGAGCGTACAGCGGTGCGTTTGGCGAGTTATTTCATCAGCCTGGATAAGTTTATGACAGCTTCTGAGGAGATGCTCGAGGCCGTCCCCGAAATTGGTAGCGAAACTGCTAAGGCCATTCGCCGCACCCTAGAGCAACCTCGTATGCAGCAACTTCTCACTAATTTACGTGACGCGGGTGTGCAACCACCTCAAGAAGATATATCTGATGGACAAGTGAGAGTGTTACAGGGGCTTAGTTTTGTAATCACAGGTACGTTGAGTGAGTCTAGAGATGTGGTGAAGGATAGGCTCGAGTCACTCGGCGCGCGTGTTACCTCATCAGTTAGTAAAAAAACTGATTACCTCGTTGCAGGTGAGAATGCGGGTTCCAAACTGGATAAAGCCCAAAGCCTTGGCGTGATTGTGCTTGATGAATCTGCGTTGGCAACACTTATTGCTGATAAGCAAGCTGATACAAACATCTAAAATATGCAGATTTGAAGTATCGTAATTTATGGATGACGTCGTTACCTTTAATGCTCAGGATGAAGCTTTTATGCAACTCGCTTTGCAAGAAGCAGAACGCGCCCTTGCTAAAGGTAACTTGCCCATCGGCGCAGTGATTGTGCATAACGGTGAGGTTGTGGCTACTGGCTACAACGAGGTAGATTCAGGTAAGAGTGATCTGAAACATGCTGAGCTGCAAGCGATCTTGAAGGTGGAAGCATATCTTTTTGATAACAAGCGGGAGTGTTCTATTTACACGACGCTCGAGCCTTGTGCTATGTGCTTCGGTGCCATCGTCAACTTTCACTTCAAGCGAGTCATCTTCGCCGTCGCTGATGACAACGTTGGTGCTAGACCACTGATGATTCATTCTGCTTATTACCAACGCCGTTCTCCAGAGATGTACGGTGGCTGTTTAGAAGCAGAATCGCAAGCGTTGCTTAATCGCTATTTTCAAGAAACAGGATTGAGACCGCACTTGGCTAAAAAGCTTTAGTTGAATGAACTTTGATGTGAGGTAGCATCAGCTTGGCGTGTGCTAGCACAAAAGTGATGAGTATTAGCCCTTGTTAACCAAGGTGGTATGTTTCATGTCATACGAATTGGTTCTTCAATAATGAGGTTGAACACGGCTAGAGTGGCATCATGTCATTATCATCAGTGTCCTCGAATATAACTGTGCAGTACCCCTACGCCAAACGCACTATGCAGTTTTTGATGCTGCACAGTGCTGGTCCGTGGCGGCTCAAAGTTTACAGCATTCAGCATGAAGATCGTCCTCAACTCACTGTAGCGGCAGCATTACAAGATGAGTTAGTACAGGCAGCGCTCGAGCGTGCCACCACATATTTACAAGGTATTTCTACAACTGACCACTACGGCGTCGGCTTTGTGATTTTACATCAGGCGAGAGAAGCCAACTTTTTACTGGTAGATTGGTGGACAGAAGAAAACACCCTTGCTCAAGCACTGTATATGTCCCAGTTCACAGCGCCTCAGCAGTTTGAAGTAGTGACTTCGCCAGCGTTGGTTGGGTGCGTGTGGGAAATGCAGATTCAAAGCTTTGAAAAAGATGCGTGGATTCAGTATGTACTGACAAATGCACAAGCAGATACCGAGAGTTATTTGACGGCAACTCTAGATGGCATCTTTTGAGACCAAACATGACAACTTTTTAAGATGTGAGCATCATTTGAAGTAAAACTGAAGCTTATGTGTGACAAATTTAGATATTTTTTAGCGTTTGGCTGAGAAGCATGGCAAATGTGCTGATGTTTGAGCTTGATAACGCTCACAAAGTCAGCTCGAGCGTGGTTGCTAGTAAGGGATGATGGTATCTTCAACTAGGTTAATATGACGAGGCTAAGCTGTCAGATGCGTAAGAACGCGCGAGGCGACTCCGTTAACGAAGCCGCCTCATGAGCATTTCATGACTTTAATCAAACCATCAAGCTTAGGCTAAAAGATAATTGTTGACCAATCGAGGTCGTCGAGGGGTCTGAATACGTCCACATATTCAATGAGAACGCCAGCAGATTGATTGCGGAACATGGCGCTTTCAACGTGTTTGCCGCGCCGTTTAATAGCCTCAACGAGTTCGATGTAATCCCCATCGCCACTGACAATTAACGCGGTGTCGTAAGCATCTGCCACGGCCAGCGATAAGGCCTCAACAGCTAGGGCCACGTCGGTGCCTTTTTCAACCAAAGAACCGTCTTGGCGGCGGTGCAAGCGCCCGAGCCGCACGGTCACGTAGGGGATTTTGCTGAGCGACTCAAAAAAACGCTGCTGACCTTCGCGCAGGTCGTCTTCGTAGTCGTTAGTGAGCGGCGCGTTGTAGTAGTAAACACGCAACAGCGGCCGCCCCCCAATAAGTTGCTCAGTGAGTTCATTGAGGTGAAAACGCGTGCTCGAGAGGTTGTCGCGCATTCCGTTGTATAAGTTGCTGCCATCAATAAAGACGGCCATGCGTCTATCCACAAACGTCTCCTTCACAAAACCCGTCATGTAGGTAGTGCTATGTGGGTATCGTGTTGTGCTGGTGCTCAAAGTTAAGTTTGGAAACCTGCAAGAATGCTGTTCTAGATGTACTTTGGGGGAAGCTAACTAGTTTGATCTAAATCCAGAAGAAAGCTACCTCAACTGTAAAACCTACTGCTGTAGCTAGTGGCATAATGCCATTTATACATGTAGATCTAAAAGCTTTAGAAACGTGGCACATCCTTGTTAGTTTACCGTGTGCAAGGGCGTTTATGTGGTTCTGGCTGAGGTTGATGTGGCTCGAGCGGAAAATTTCACATTCGCTTGAACTGCTATTTATGTCTTATCTGCTCAAATAGGGCATTAAGCTGATGACTTCAAAAGCTGACGATATCCAACACGCGCTTTATAATAAATTCCATGACCACCAAAATGCCCAAACCTGTTGAGTCGTTTAACCTCGATCACACCAAAGTCAACGCGCCCTATGTGCGTCTGGCAGGGCGTCACCGCGGCCCAGCGGGAGATGTCGTCAGCAAGTTTGATCTGCGCTTTGTGCAACCCAATGGCGCTATCATGCCTACAGACGCCATGCACACGATTGAACACTTACTCGCTAGCTACATCCGCGAGGCTTTAGGCGAAGATACCGTGATCGATGCCAGTCCGATGGGCTGCCGCACCGGGTTTTACCTTATTACGATGGGTGAGACTGCCGAGCAGGACGTGCAAGATGCGTTTAAGTACGTGCTTACTAACATTGCTAATTACAACGGTGAGGTGCCTGGCGTAAGTGAGCTCGAGTGTGGCAACTACCGCGATCATTCCCTAGCAGATGCCAAAAAGATTGCAAGTGACGTCCTCTCTCATGAGATAATCGTGCAGCCTACCATCACGCTAAAGCGCGATTCTTAAGGGAAATATGAAGGGTTTTCACGATATTTTGTGAGAACAATGATAAAAATACTCATGAGAGTGTCACGCTCTCATTAAGTCTCTCATAAAAGGCTCGCTATAATGCCTTCATGGATCGAAACCCGCTCATTCTCATTGTTGAAGACGAAAAAGAAATTGCTAAGTTTATTGACCTCGAGCTGCAAGCTGAAAACTATGACACGGTTGTCACCTACGATGGTGTAACCGGTTTGTCCAAGTTTCGCGAGCTTACCCCAGACTTGGTAGTGCTTGACCTTATGCTGCCAGTTTTGGATGGCCTCGAGGTTGCTCGGCGTATTCGTAAGACAAGCAACACACCCATTATCATCCTTACGGCTAAAGACAGCGTAGACGACAAAGTCACTGGGTTGGATTCCGGTGCAGATGACTACCTCGTTAAGCCATTTTCAATTGAAGAACTGCTTGCGCGGGTACGCGCTCACCTTCGCCGTGTGAACCCAGCCGTTACAGGCGAGGTAAGGGTGGCAGACTTGGTGATGAACTTAGATGGACGTGAAGTCTTCCGCGACGGCCGCCGCATTGAACTTTCTGCCAAAGAGTTTGAGCTTTTAGAGTTGTTTGCTCGAAACCCCGGTAAGGTCTTCAACCGTTTTGAGATTGAAGAGAAAATCTGGCCGGAGTACACGGGCGGTAGTAATGTAGTTGATGTGTATGTAGGTTATTTGCGCCGGAAGCTCGAGGGTGAAGGCGAGCGCCGCCTCATTCACACAGTTCGCGGAGTGGGTTACGTCCTCCGCGAAGAGTAGTAGGCGGTAACTTATATAGTTGATAAGCTTGCTGAGCGTGATGCTGTCATCCTCACTGTCTAACTCTTGGAAACTTAAAATATGAGACGCTTACTCAATTAATGTTTACTACTATCTTGCTAGCTTTGACATTGGAAGACATTGGAGTATGTTTGTTAGCATCTGGCTCTTATAGATCTGGGTTCTACAAAATATGTTGATGCTTCTGCCAAGTTATGATTGAAGCATTCCATACGTGCATGTGAGTAAGCTACGAAAATCTCATAATTCTCATAAAATGACTTTAATAGCTATGCATCTATACAATCGTAAGACCTTTCTCGTACAACCTTGCGGTTGTCGGCTAAACTACTAACTATGTCACTGCGTTTACGCCTTACGTTGTACTTCACAGGCTTTTTAGCCGTGGCGCTAGTAGTGGCAGGGTCAGTTGTATATGTGCTGACACAGCGCTCGCTGACAGAATCTGTAGAGCGGCGTATTGACCAAGCACTTGCAGACTTTGAAAATGAAGGCTACCAAGTAGGTGCAAACGGCTTACCGGGTGATGCACACTATCTTGTCAGTTTGTATGTAAACCCCTTACTAGAACCTGCTGATTTACGCAATGGGACTATTTTTGATGGTCGTCTTTATGCTGATCTTCAGCGAAATGGACCCACAACCGATCCGGAATATATTTTTAACTCTTTAGAAGATGATACCTACGAGCTACTTTTTGATACGGGTAATGCTTCGACAACACTAAGGCTTGAGGATGGCCGCTTCTTACGTGTTAGGGCGTTTAGAATACCTCGTAACGAAATCTCTCAGTTTCCTGGTGTGGTAATACTGGGGTTTCCTATTGCTAGAGATATTTTGAGTCAACTTCGTGACAACTTGGTACGTACGGTGCTAGTGAGCTTTTTAGGGTTTGGCTTGCTGGTTTGGCTTGCGTCTAAACAGATGCTCTTGCCCCTTAAACGAATGACCCAAGCAGCCTCGAGAGTAAGCAGTGCAGACCTTTCCCAACGTGTACCTGTAGCCCGAACTCGCGATGAACTGCGTGAACTGTCTGAAACGCTCAATCATATGCTGGGGCGCTTACAAGAATCGTTTGATACGCAGCGGCGTTTTACGGCGGATGCCAGCCACGAACTGCGTACGCCAGTAACCGCTATTGCTGGACACGTGAACTACCTGCTGCGGCGTACCAAAACTAGCCCTGAGCAAAACGATTCACTTATTGTCATTAAACGGGAAGCTGAACGTATGGGTAAACTTGTTGCTGACCTGTTAGAACTTGCTAGGGCAGATGCTGGCTTTAGAGTTGACCGACGCAATATGAACATCGTCGAAGTTGCTGAGGCTGTTCATATGGAAATTGCCCCAGTTGCTGGACAAGCCACCATCAATGTGGCGCCAGCTCAGTCTGTGCTGATGGTTAGGGGAGACTTTGACCGCCTCAAACAGGTTATGCTCAACTTGATTCAAAACGCACTTAACGCTGGCTCAACGGCGATTACGCTAGCGTTGTTTGAAGAACGTGGTCGGGTTGTCGTGGAAATTGCTGATAACGGCCCCGGTATTCCCCATGAAGCCATCCCGCATTTGTTTGAACGCTTTTACCGCGTGGATGAAGCCCGCTCAACACGGGGTAACGGTAGCGGCCTCGGTCTAGCTATTGTTAAGTGGGTGGTTGACCAACACGAAGGCAATGTGCTGGTGGAATCTCATGCAGGTGAAGGAACTGTCTTTACCATTTACATACCCGGGCTCGAGGTTGAAGAAGAGATGCCCGTGCTCGTAAGTGTCTAACACATCAAGTAGCATCATTTCTTATACAATTCACACGCGATTGACCTGCGGTTAACAGCGCTTTGTTAAGCTTAAGTCACATTTGTCGTTGTGGGTTGCGTATGTCTTTAGCAAGCTGCAACACAACCATTCGTGCTCTACACAAACATCACATACTAGCAGATAGGATGTGGCATCACTATTTTTACTGTAGGAGATGTAAAGTAGAGCGTCACTACTCTAAAGGAGGCAGTAATCGTGGGATTTTTTGTACTTGTTGGTTTAGCCGTCGCAGCTGGCGGTGTTTTTTTGGTGATTCAAGGTGTTCAAGGTGCAAATCCATTGCAGCGCACGATCGGTGGTGTGGCACTCTTAGCAGGCGTGATATTTGCTTTGCTAGCAGGCTCATTTACAGTGGTGCCAGCCGGTAACGTTGGCGTCATCTTTAATGTGCTTGGCGGGGTCAGTCAGCGCGAACGCGGTCCTGGTGTGCAGTTTGTGATGCCGGGCTTACAGCAGCTTATTTTGCTCAATACCCGCGAGCAGTCTATTAACTTTGCGAGCGAAAACAACGACGAAATTCCCGCGCTATCGCAAGAAGGTTTGCAGATTGTCAGTGACGCCACGGTGCGTTACCGCTTGAGTGCAACTGAAGCGTCTGTTATTTATGAGACTATTGGCGAAGATGTGGAAGGCACAGTGATTCGCCCGCAAGTGCGTTCGGTTATTCGTAATGCAATTGCTAATTACAACGCAGCAGACGTAATCAGCACGCGCCGCGCTGAGTTGCAAAACGAAATTGAGGCTGTCCTCACCGATGAGCTGGCCGCCAACAACGTTATTTTGCTAGACGTGCTCTTGCGTGATATTCGCATTCCCGATTCCATCACCCGGGCGATTGAAGAAAAGCAAGCTGCTGAGCAGCAAATTGAGGTTGAAACCAACCGCCGCGAGCAGTCGCGGATTGCTGCTGAGCGCACGGTGATTCAAGCCGAGGGTGAACGAGACGCCGAAATTGCCCGCGCCCAAGGTCAAGCAGAAGCGTTACGTTTACGCGGTGAGTCCATTCGTGAAAACCCTGAGATTATTCAGCTCGAGGTTGCCCAACGCTTAGCACCGTCTATCCAGACGATTATGCTGCCGTCTGAAGGTAACTTTTTGTTAGATGTGCGCGGATTGGCGACTGGAGAAACGCCGTAAGTTAGTAGACTCAATATGTGAATGGGGAGGCTCGAGTCGTTGTGGCTCGAGCTTCTTTCTAGTAATGCATTGATATTTTTAACCCTCTAAATTTAACTTTATATAGAAAAATTACCACTCAAACCATAAAACGAAGGCTAACGCCAATCCTGCTAACAACAATGAGAATGTCTGGATACACAAACTAGTTATTACTTCTGAGGTCATTTTGGGGGGAGTTATATTTGTCTTGAAAGCAAGGTCAATGATGTTAGGCTCGCAATTTAATATTTGAAACAGACCCATGTACGACACATTTATATGAGTTATGACAAGCCCTGTTCCTAAACGTCTTACGTAAACGCAATAAATAGCAACTAGGGCAAGCGCCAACATAATTGACCTATGTATCCACTCTTTAAGCGTAACCTCTTTCCATGTCATACAAGTTATCCTTTAAATAATTTAGGGCTTTTCAGATATTTGTCTTCTGTCTTGAGTGGTCTCAATTTCCGCTCTTACATCATCAATTAAAATCGTCTCAGATTCATTTACAAAGGGTACTCGAGCAGGTTCAATCTTGCCCTGCAAAATGTCCCTGCCTTGTTTGAGACTTTCAAGCAGTTGTGAAAAGAGTTCATCATCCACGTTGATAGACCTTATAGAGGAAATAGCTGGCCTCGCACATCATTGACTTTGGTATCTAGCCAAACGCCGTAGCAAAAGTTCCTTCTCGCTTTCCATCAGGCCGATTTGTGCTGCCATTGAAAATAGTACTGCAAGTATTAAAAATATCTCGAAGTAAAACCGAAATGCCTCTTTAGAGGGTATTTTCGGTAAAGGTACACCGTCCTTGAAAAAGACCTCAAGAGTGTTAACCTCCGCATTAGAAAACTTGTAGATGGCATAGTCTAAAGTCCCTACTCCAAGCAATAAATGACCTGTTTTTGCTTTATCTAAAAACGTACAGTACAAAGAAAATACAACTGTAATTAAAAAGATGGCTGTGTGGAATCTGCTTTTTGTAAATAGGTGTTCAAACATTTTTCTCAACTTTCAATGAACTAGAGTGCGCATCAACGTAATCTACATCGTAGCAATGACTTTCTCATAATAAAAAGTGTGTGTCATCTACGCGGTAAACTAGACACGTGCCAACCTGCTTGCGTGTGCTTTTGCCCTTACCCCTCCCCGCGTTTGACTTTTTACCCCCCTTCGACCTCCGCGAACAGGTAAGTAATGCACCAGAAAGCTACCTTGGCTACCGGCTGGTTGTGCCGTGGCAGCAGGGCGTGCGAGTGGGCATTGTGGTGGGCACGCGTGAGTTAAAAGCAAGTGGGGCGCTCGAGCTACGTGAGGGCGTCAGCTTTTTAGACGCTGAACCTTTTGTTACGCCTAACGCTGTTCAACTTATTGATGCACTCGCTGAGCACAGCCTCACCCCAGCAGGCTTGGTCTTGCGGGATTTATTGCCTGTTGGGTTAAGCGTGAATTTACAGCATGATGTGCGTTTAGTTGAGGGGGCCACGTTAGGGGTAAGCAGTCACGCGGAGCTAACGACTGACTGGCAACCTAGTGAGACCATCAACCCAAGTGAGCTGGACTTTTTGCGGCGGCAGGGGGTCTTGCTCGAGCGCGCTAGCATTATCCCAGATACTGTCCAACAACTTGTACCTCGTAAGCCAGCAGATGACGCGCTGGATGGCAAATCCAAAGCCAACCAACGGCGGGCGCTAGATTATTTGCTGGACACTCGTGCGATGGACTCAGCAGCGGCGCTATCACGTGCGGTGAACGTTCCCGCTAGTGCCGTGCGCGCGCTCATCACCAAAGGCTACGCCCGCTATGAAGATGCGCTTGCACCGCCTGCACCCTTACCAGAGTATCCACCTGAACCGCTAGGTACGCCGCCTGTATTTGAGCCGTCACCCTCGGGCCCGCCGCCAAGTCAGGATGAGCTATTAACTGCGTCTGTCGTCAGCGTGTCGGGTGGTCTTCGGAGGGAACGACTTGCGGCGCTACTTCCTGCGTTAACTCACTGGATTGGGCAGGGGCGCAGTGTGTTGGTGCTTGTGCCTGAACACGCGCGCTTACATGAAACGGCGCGGGCTTTGACTGCGCATGTACCACTGTTGACACTCAACGGTGAACTTTCCGAAAAACAGCGCAGTCACGTGTGGACGCGCGTGCAGCAGGGGATGTCTGTAGTGTTAGTCGGGAGTTATTTGGCGCTACTGGCACCTCTAAAAGATGTGGCTGCGGTGGTAGTGCTCGAGGAGGGTAGCTCGAGCTACAAGTTACTAGCTGGCTCGAGGCTGTCCGTTCCTACTGCCGCCCAAATGCTCGCAGACCTTTACGACTGTCCACTTTGGCTTACCGACGCCCTCATCCGCCCGAGTACGGCGTTGCAAACAGGGCAATACACGCTCACTTCAAGTGATGGTGCTGTCAAACATTTGCAACATCAAGCTAAGGCGTTGGCTGCGACCTTACCTCAACCTAAAGCTCGAGTTCACGTCATCAACCTCGCTGAGGCCCACAACTACCCACTCACGGCCGACCTCATCCGCGTACTGAAACAAGTAGCAGAGCGTCACCGGCAAGCTATTTTACTTGCCCCGCGCAAAGGCTTTTCAGCGGCCTTGCGCTGCGGTGCTTGCGGGCATGTGGTGACGGCCTCTCACTGCGACTGTGCGCTACCTTTGCGCTACCACCGCCGGGGGCAGGTGTTGCGTTGTCATCAGTGCCAGTTTGAGCAACCTATTCCCACGTTTTGCCCCAACTGCCAAAGTGACGCCCTGCAACCTGCCAGGGCTGCTGGTACGGAGTGGATTGCTGAGCAACTGCGGACAGCGATTCCCAACTTACAAGTTAGGCGTTTGGACAGCGATAGCAAAGACGATCTTAACTTGCTCTACGACGGTAAACCAGGTGTGCTCGTTGCTACAACAGCTATTTTTCGGCAAACGCCCCTGCCCAATGTCTCGCTCATTGCCTTAACCCTGCTAGATACGCTCTTTAGCACCGCAGACTTTCGCAGTGACGAAGTGGCCTACCGTGCCCTGCTTAACTTGCCTGAACTAGCTCCGGGCAAGCGGCCGCTCACAATCGTGCAGACCTTTCAACCGGAACACCCGGCGTTACGTGCGTGGCTCGCTGCTGAACAGACGCAAGCTGATGACATCGGCCCAGATTCTAGCCCAGACTTTAACCGTGCCCTGCTAGACAGGCGTGCGCGCTACCGCTATCCGCCGTTTAGTGTGCTTTGCAAAGTGCAAATTAGTGACCGTAAAGCGCCCAGTGCCGCCCAAGCTGCCGCGTTTTTAGCAGATGCTATTCGGGTGGCGGGCGCAGCCGAGGCTGACCTCATTGGACCGATGGCGGCACCGGTTGCCCACGCGCGGGGTTACTATCATCAGCATTTACTGATTCGGGCAGACAGTAGCGCGCACATGCTTACTTATTTGCAGCCCGTGCGCGATTACCGGGGAAGTTCTAAGTTGCGGTGGGATGTTGAACCGTGGGATGTGGGGGGCTTGCTTGACTAGCCTCACCAACATCTAACTTTGTCTACCAAGGTAATTCTGTGCCATCATGATTCAAAAACACACCCGTTTGTTGCTCGCCGAGGTTATCTAACACCGTTTTGATGCCGTAAACGCTATCTTCCACGCTTAATGGTGCGCTGTCTCCGCCCATGTCGGTACGCACCCAGCCGGGACTCATAGCAACAACACGAATGCCGCGTGGGGCTAGGTCTTTGGCAAGCGTTGCCGCACTCATGTTCAGCGCAGCTTTGGAACTGCGGTAGATGTATTCCCCGCCGGAACTTCTGGCAATGCTGCCTAGGTTGCTGCTCATAAAGACGATGAATTTATCTTGGCTAGTGGCAACGTTCTCGAGTAACGCTTGCGTGACTAGCATGGGTGCGATGGTATTAACCCGAAGCACCTCGAGCCACGTTTCAGCCTCAAGTTTCCCAACAGGAAGACCCCTAGGTCCAAACATACCCGCGTTGTTAAAGACAACATCCAGCGGCATATCTTGAACCTCATTTGCCAGTGCTGTAATGGATGCATCATCAGCTATATCTAGTGCAAGAGGCGTAAGCCCAAGTGCGCGTAAGTCATTTGCTTGATCCGGTTGGCGGCAAGTTGCGATAACCTCCCAGTCAGCTGCTTGATACTGCCTGGCGAGTTCTAGACCAAGTCCACGGTTAGCGCCTGTGATCAAAATGCGTTTCATGATGGGTTTATCGTAACGTGCTTAACTTGGTGGAGAACAGATGACGGCAGCCATTATACTCTTAGTCAAGATGTGACATGATTAAGTTTTCAGCAATAGAGGTAATGAGTGGATAGTACTCATCACTAAATCTAGGCATAGAAGATTCGTTAAAAGGTCTAATTTCCTCGTACAATTTAACTGCTTCAGAAAAATTAGGGTTGTCGTCAATAGCGTCGTAAATTTCAACCCACACTCCCTTATCCCAGACAGCATCAATACGAGGATGAAACATCACGTCTGCACGAACAGTATTCTCGTAAGAGAAAATGATTGTGTCACGTGAGCCACTACGAATCATATCCTTAGCCATAACACTTCCGTTGGCATCAACTAAACCAAAAAGACCTCCTAAAAGTTCTGGAGCGTCTCCTAGTTCAAGTTGAATATAAGGATTGTCTAAGTCTACATCAAACACATCTGGTAGAAGTAAAATATTCGCAGCTTTTGTAGCATCAAAATCAGTAGTAATTTCATAAGGAAAGTCAATTACTTGAGGCTCAGTGGTTTGGGCCTTAGCGAGCATGAAAGTAACTAAAATTGTAGCCATATATCGCCAGTTAATGAAAGATGTATTTACAGACATAGATACTCCTTAAAAGATTGCAGGCTTAAGTAAAATATAGCATCACCTCAAGCTATTTAAACAAGATTTAGGGTAGGTTAGTTTAGATGCTTTATAGTTTGACTTTTCGTCAAGGTGAGCTAGTTGATGTCCCAACCTCGTCATGCCTGCTAGCATACAAGTCCAATGAAGGATGTTGTTATTCGCAACCGTCGTGCATCATTTGATTATGAACTGATTGAGACCTATCAAGCAGGACTTGTTTTGTTGGGAAGTGAAGTGAAGTCCTTGCGGCAGGGTGGAGGAACGCTGGCAGAAGCCTTTGCACGTGTGAAAAAAGGTGAGGTGTGGTTAGAAGGCATGCACATTCCCGTCTACGCCGAAGCCAGCTACAATAACCATGACCCGCTGCGCAGCCGTAAATTACTGCTTGACCGCCGCGAAATTACCGAAATTACTAGGGGGCTAGAACGCAAAGGCCTCACGCTGGTGCCTACTAAGCTTTACTTCAAAGACGGCTGGGCCAAGATTGATGTTGCTTTAGGACGCGGTCGCAAAAACTACGACAAACGCCAGCAACAAGCCAAAAAAGACGCTAAACGGCAAATTGATGCTGCCCTCAAAGGACGTTAGCCTCATCATGAGAAGGTACATGTATCTTGTTCTCAGTTTGCTGATACTGAGTGTGCTGGGGATGGGTTACGCGCAGCAGCGCCTTGTGGTGAATGGTCGCAATGTGCCTACGCTCACGAGTAGCTTGGTGGCAAGTACATCTTATGTGGAAATTGCCAGCTACGCGCAGGCGCTCGGTGCACTTTACGCGGTGGACATCCCCAATGGACTGGCCAGCTTGCAACTTGCTGACAGGATTATGACCTTGGCAGTTAGCAGTGATCCAGCGGCGGCAGCTCGAGATACAACGGCGTTACGCGTTAACGGTCAGGTGCTAGGCGGTCCAGCAGCGGTAAACGAGGGTGGCATGGTGTATGTACCTGTTAAAGCGGTGGCTGAGGCGCTTGGCGGCCAAGTGGACTTTGTTACGGAGCAAAACATTGTGGCAGTTGTGTTTGAACGGGCGGATGTGTTGGGGGTGCGCCTCGAGCCGTCAACAGGTTACGACCGAATTGTGCTCGAGCTATCTGCACCCATCCCCATTGAAACCCGCAAATTACCTGCGCTAGATGCGGTGCAGTTTCGCTTGCTGCGTACAGACATTGCCTCACCCGAGCAGCTAACTGGCAACCTCATCCGCAGTGGCTCAGTGATGAACAGTGGCGGGCATGTAGACGTGCGCTTAACCCTCACGCCCGGTAGTGATGCTGAGGTCTTTAGTACGCAGCAAAACGGCCGTACCCTCGCTATTATTGATGTGTTTCCGCTAGGTGAAGGAGCACCAGCAGCGGCAACCGTGCCAAGCTCGTTTAGGATTGCGCTTGACCCTGGTCATGGGGGTAACGCAACGGGGCTCGAGTTTGAGGGTGGCAGCGAAGCTAACCTCACCTTAACGTTAGCCAGCCAACTTGCTGACGCACTCGCGCTGCGCGGTCACAGCGTGGAGGTCACCCGTAGTGATGGGGTAAGTTTGCCCGTCTCGCAGCGGGCAGATTACGGCTTGGGACAGGACTTGTTTATTTCACTTCATGCAGCGAACATTGGTGCAGGCAGCATCAATTTATTTTATTTGGGCGACCCGCAAACGCCCGTTGGCCTAAACTACGCTATTTTCCAAAATGCTGAAAATTTGCGTACGCTCGAGACCGACGCCTTACGTCGGCGTATTCTTCTCAATTTAGTTCCTGACCTAAGTTTGGGTGAGCGCTATACCCGCGCGCTTAGTCGCACCTTGGCGCAGTCGTATGGAGTACGAACCAACGTGCTCGAGGCAGCTCCTTTAACCGTTCTCGCCGGAGCCGCCGGGCGCGGCTTGCTATTAGAAGCTAGCCCCCAAGACATAGCTTCAGCAGGCTTTGCAGATGCCCTTGCTAGTGCCATTGATGAGGTCTTGCGCGAGGTAAATAACTAATGTTTGTCTCATTAACTGCTTGCTGGAATGTTCGCCTATGAAACGTGTTGCGCCGCTGTTGGTGGGGGTATTGATTGCCAGTATAGGTGGCTTTGTATTTGTACGAAGTCAGCTTGCGTTGCGCGCGCAACTTGCTGTGGATAGGGCAGAGGTGGTACTTAATCCACCGGAAGACGTGCTTACCGAAGAACGCATCGGCCTTACTTTAATTGACCGGGATGGGCTCGAGCGCACGGTGTTTTACGACCTCGCGCTACCCACAGGCAGTAACCGCCGCTACCGCGCTATTTTGGACGCACTACAACGTGCCATGGAAGAAGCTGGTGTGTGGGCGGTTGGCGTGCAGGTGCAAGAGGTTTTTTTAGTTGAACGCACAAACGAACGCGTGGCTGTCATTGATATGGCTGTAGACGCCCAAGCTGCTGCGAGCGTGCAAGAAGAACTGGCGATGTTAGAAGCGCTGCGCCAAACCTTACAACGCAACAACATCGACAGTATGCGGGTGTTTGTCAACGGGCAAGCCACAGATACATTTTTGGGGCATGTGGCGGTGCTGAGTGATTTGGACTAAATCAGTCTGATCGACTACATGTGGTTATGTATGACTAAAACGTCATCAAATGTATTAGCGTGAGATTTTGTGACCTACGCACTCCCTTGTGTTATGCGCTTAGCCAACTCAAAAAACCCCCGTTGACGCTCAGAGCTAATCCCCCAATTTACAGGCACACTTTGATAACCATCGTCATAGCCTTCACCTTGCATACGGTAATCAAAGTAACCCCAAGATGCGTATTCGCCTATAGCGGCAACAAAATTGTTATCTTCTTGGTTAAACTTAAAATGGTCGTCTTCGTTAAAAAGTATGGGCATGGGCGTGTACCCTTGTACCTGCCGCGATTGTTGCACCATTTCCCGAATACGTGCGGGATCATCAACGCCGTTGCCATGAATCAGTAAAAAATCACTCGCTTGGACAACATTTTCTAAGGGCACTGTGCCGCCGCCATAGCTGGTTCCTACCAATAGGCGTTGCCCTTCTTTTTCTTGCGACTTGGCTAACCAAATAAGCTCATGGACGCGTTCAGGCATTAAAATGGGCTGCTTGTAAA
>JBCCBI010000044.1:0-19039 GCA_039034155.1 Deinococcota bacterium
AAAGAAGCTCGAGTCCTTTCTTTAGCATCACCCCACTTGCTATCAAACACCTCTATGTAACAGATGACGGTACGATAAAGCGTTGTGTCTGATGTTACTCAATCACCACCAGCTCAAGATGTTTCATCTTCGAGTGAGGCGTTACTCGCCAACCTCAACGACGCCCAGCGCGAGGCCGTCTTACACTACGACGGCCCCGCGCTCGTTATTGCTGGGGCGGGTTCTGGAAAAACCCGTACCGTCGTGCAGCGCATTGCTTACCTTATGGCTGAGCATGAGGTATTCCCAACTGAGATTTTGGCAGTTACATTTACTAACAAGGCGGCTGGTGAACTTAAAGAGCGCGTGCAAACCCTCATCGGCGCGCCCGCCAAAGACCTTTGGGTGAGCACCTTTCACTCTGCTTGCTTGCGGGTGCTGCGCACCTACGGCGACCTCATCAACTTGGCACCAGGCTTTGTCATTTACGACACCAGCGACCAACTTGATTTGCTGCAAGACGTCATGGGGCGCATCAACTTTGGCGATGCCAACCCACGTGTGCTCAGAGCGCTTATTGACCGGGCCAAGTCTAACTTGTGGTCGCCGAGCAAGCTAGCCGAGGAAGCAGACCGCACTTTCGGCAATATGATTGCTGGTTTACGCATTGATTCGATTGTAGAGGCGTTTCAGCAGTATCAAGCGCAACTTAGATCTAACAACGCGGTAGATTTTAACGACATCTTGATGCGCACCGTAGAGCTTTTTGATAAACATCCTGATGTGCTCGACAAAGTCCAGCAGCGAGCGGTGTTCATCCATGTAGATGAGTATCAAGACACCAACACGGCGCAGTACCGCCTTACCCATCAGTTGGCGAGTAAGTACCAAAACTTGATGGTGGTGGGCGACCCTGACCAGAGCATTTATGCGTTTCGCGGGGCGGACGTGCGCAATATTTTGGACTTTCGCCAAGACTATGATGACGCAGCGGTATACCGGCTCGAGCTCAATTACCGCAGTGTAGGGAGTGTGCTCGAGGTTGCCAACGCCCTCATTCAGGTAAACGCAGAACGGCTCGAGAAAACCCTCACGCCTATAAAAGGCAAAGGTGAACCGGTCAAGGTCTACCGGGCTCACGACCAACGCAACGAAGCGGATTTTGTGGCCCGGCAACTTGAGCAAGCGCTGGTAGATTACGGCATCGGCTATGATGACATAGCGGTGCTCTACCGCACCAACGCGCAGTCACGGGTGCTCGAGGAGGCTCTAAGGCGGGCTAGCATCCCTAGCAAGATAGTGGGTGGTGTAGGCTTTTACGATCGCCGTGAAGTTAAAGATATTCTTTCTTACGCGCGCGCGGCGCTAAATCCCAAAGACGACATCTCACTACGGCGCATTTTGAACCGCCCTAAACGCGGCATCGGCAAAACTAGTGAGGACAAGCTGAATCAGTGGGCGATCAAAAATAAAACGGACTTTGTTAGCGCCCTGCGGCAAGCGGAGGTTGTCCTCAAAGGTACGCCTGCTGTCAAACGGATTAAAGGCTTTCTAGAGATTTTTGATGATCTAGTTGAGGCTGCCACCAGCCTACCCGCTACGCAATTTCTCAAGAGTGTTTTTGACCAAAGTGGCTACTTACAGTCGCTTAAATACGACGGCAGTTTTTACGCCCAAGCGCGCTTATAAAACCTCGACGAATTTCTCAACGCAGTGACCGAGTGGGAAGCAGAAAATGGCGGCAGCATCGGTGAGTTTTTAGATGAAGCCGCGCTACTTGCCAGTGTAGACGACCGCGCCGTGAAGGCTGTTAATGGTGAGGTTGACGATGAAGCCGTCACGCTCATGACCTTACACAATGCAAAAGGGCTCGAGTTTTCTGTGATTTTCTTAGTCGGACTAGAAGACAACCTCATCCCGCACAGGTCATCGACGGCAAGCTTACAAGACATTGAAGAAGAGCGGCGGCTTTTGTACGTCGGGATCACTCGCGCTGAAGAAGCGCTTTTCTTAGTTCACAGCGAATCGCGCATGACCTTTGGCCGTACCGAGTTTGCTCGTCCCAGCAGGTTTTTAGATGACATTCCTAAGGGCTTACTACAAGAGATTGATGTATTAGGTAACACGCTCGAGACCACCCGCCTCAGCAAGTTTGGACGCAACGTCTGGCAACCGCCAAGCAGTACCTCTGCCAGTACTACCAGTAGTAAAAACGATGACCTTATGACCTTTCGCGGTGGTGAAAAAGTGACTCATCCTAAGTTTGGCGCGGGCATGGTTGTGGGTATTAGCGGTGACGGTCCGCGGGCAGATGTGACAGTTGTCTTTGACAGCGTAGGGAGCAAACGATTGGCACTTAAATATGCCAATTTGACTCGAGTTGAAAGTAGTTAGCACGTGGCACAAGTAAAAGTGTACGCCTTGTGTGAGACGCTCGAGCAACATCGCCAACAACTGTCAGATGCCATTCACAAAAGCATCATGGACGCACTCAGTTATCCACCCGAAAAGCGGTTTATAGCGCTTGACCCTGCTGACTTCATCTTTCCTGCTGACCGCAGCAACAATTACCTCATCATTGAAATTTCTATGTTTGAAGGTCGCAGTATAGAGGCTAAAAAAGCTTTGATTCGAGGACTTTTTGCCAACATCTCTGAATCTTGTGGTATTGCTCCCAACGATATTGAAATAACCTTACTTGAGACACCTAAAGAAACTTGAGGTATTCGCGGTCAGATAGGTGATGAGCTGAGCCTCAATTACAAAGTCAATGTCTGAAAGTAGCTATATTTATGCGCACATTCATCAACATTAAAAACAATCACGACTACGCGCTACCTGAGCACTTTCAAGATGATGATGTTCGCTTTTCAGGCAGCTTAGTACGCTACTTCTTGAACGAGTTTTCTCAAGAAGGTGATATTGTTTTTGATCCTTTTGCGGGTTATGGCACTACACTATTCACAGCCCAAGAGATGGCGCGTGTACCTTATGGTATTGAGTACAGCGAGTCGCGTTACGCGTTTATTCAAGAACGCCTTCACAGTGGACAGATTATTCATGGTGATTCCCTACGCATTCCTGAATACAACTTGCCGCGCATTAACATATCGATTACGTCACCGCCTTATACGCGCCCGCAAGACCCGCAAAATCCGCTTAAAGCTTATCAAACAAACGATGGTAACTACGAGGACTACCTCAAAGGTATACAAACAATTTATGGTCATATTGCTAAGTTGCTCGAGCCAACTGCCCACGTCGTTATCGAAGTTTCCAATCTCAAGCACGAGCTTGGGGTGACGCCATTAGCGTGGCACATTGCTGAGCACGTCTCAGAGGTCCTGCGTTTTGAGGGTGAAATTATTGTGTGTCGGGATAACTACGGGTTCGGCTACGATCACGGTTATTGTTTGCTATTTTCTGCCCATTGATAAGTTTTAAGTATCAGATATAGGTCTGATAAGCATTTATGACATCATCATCAGTTTTTAGCTAGCACAATTCATCTTTATCACAGATTATCACCATCAATTTTCGAGTATGCTGTGCAGTACCTTCAAGCATGTGTGCTTCAGTGAGACATGTACCTAGACAGGTTTGTTAAATTTTACACATAGGGTCAGCCAATTGCCGTAATAATGCATTAGAGTAAACCTCGTCTGAGAGGCATCTAATGTGATTAAGCTCACGCTAAATACTCACTGAATACTCATAGCGACATGGGTAAATGACTGAATACACGCTCGCGAAACGTTACGCCAGCTATCCTATATGGCGTTGTTGATGGAAAAAGTTAAAGAAGCAAACCTGTTAAAGGTTAGCTCTGCCCTGAAAGTTATTTTGATGAGAACAACTCTAGCTAAGCTGTAACCGCATGACTTATACAGCAAATGGCACCTATCATCTATGTTCGTTATGCTTTTTAATACCTGAATAAGGTCAATTACAGTTGTACAAGCTATGATGATGCGAATTAACGGTTATACCCACTATGATGATGCTAACTACCAGTACCTTAACCATGACTATGCCAACTACGATTGTGCTAATTACAATTATGTTAACTGCAACTATGCTAACTACAACTATGCTAACTACAACTATGCTAACTACAAGGAGTCCATACGCGTGAATGCTAAAGCCATTGTCGTCACGTCCGGTAAGGGCGGTGTCGGTAAAACTACTACGACCGCAAACGTTGGAGCTGCTGTTGCCCAAATTGGTGACAAAGTCGCTGTTATTGATACAGATGTTGGCCTGCGCAACCTTGATGTTGTTATGGGACTTGAAGGTCGGGTGGTTTTTGACCTTATTGATGTATTTGAGGGTAAGTGCCGCTTAAAACAAGCCCTGATTCGTGACAAGCGGGTGGATAACCTCTATTTGCTAGCTGCCTCGCAAACGCGGGATAAGAGCTCACTCAATGATGAACAAATGCAAGACATTGTGCGGCAGCTTTTGGAAGAAGAAGGCTTTGACCGGGTGTTTATTGATAGCCCAGCTGGGATTGAAACAGGTTTTCAAACAGCAGCAAGTGCGGCAACAGGCGCGCTGGTCGTCGTTAACCCAGAAGTCTCGAGCGTACGTGATGCTGACCGGATCATCGGTCTACTTGAAGCGCGTGGGATTGAAGAAGTCAAGCTTATTGTCAACCGCTTGCGCCCGGAAATGGTCAAGCGCGGGGATATGCTCGAGGTTGACGACATCTTAGAAATTCTAGGCGTGAAGCTCATTGGCATTATTCCAGAAGACGAAAAAATTCTCGTCTCAACCAATATTGGCAGCCCAGCCAGCTTGAGTGACACACACAAACAAAGTGCTGGCTCAGCCTTCAGGGATGTGGCTCGGCGTATGCGCGGTGAAGATATACCGTTTCCTGTACTAGAAGGCTCTGGTAGCTTGTTTTCAGGAATACGCAAACTTTTTGGGGGTAGTTGATGTTTAGCTTTCTAAAGCGGGACAACAGTCGGGATAAGGTCAAAAAACGCTTGCAGCTCATGCTGGCCTATGACCGCGCCGAGTTTTCCCCCGGCAAAATGGAAGCCATGCAAGAAGAACTTATTGAGGTCATTAAAAAATACTTCCCTCAAGAAGGTAACACGCGCGATTATGACGTGACACTTGAACGCCGTGAAGATCACCTTGTCTTCATTGCCAACGTGCCCGTGCAGTAGTAACTAGAACGTCTCTAGCTGTAGCATCAATCTTTTGCAGTGGTGTAATTAGTAAGTTTTACATGCTTGGACACAGCTTGACTGGTGTTGTGTTGGTCTTGTGCTGTGTGATCTCATCTTCCTACCAATCTAATATTTACTACCTCAGCCTCGTGAAATATCTTGGGCTATTCATGGTGTTTGTGCGTGTTAGCATGTAGCTAAGCAGACAGTTAGCTTACGTGCCTCATGCGCTGCAGGTGTGTTTGTAGACAAAGACGTATTACTCCTACAAAAGCCCCTTGCAGTACACGTGTGAAGTCGACACAATAAGGTATCAACGTTGACGTATATCATCCAGATATTCACTTTGGTGAGCTAATCTTCTTGCCATAGGGCTTGCTTACACGGTTGATGGTCTTGTTATGACTAATACGTCATCGGAATGTCAGTAAATGGTCAGCAACGTGTCACATCAACGTCTATATCTAGTTGTCATGTATCCAGTTACTATGGGCGCTGTACAAGATGATAGCTAGCACACTATGAAACTCGCTCACTTCGAAAGGAGACACAATGCACATTTATAAATTCATTGGTCGTAATGTTGAAATTACTGATGCCATGCGCAGTTATGCCGAGGATAAACTCACAAAGCTCGAGCGTTTTTCCGAGCATATTGTAGACGCACGGGTTGTCATGTCCTACGCAGGCAACGCTAACAGCGCTGCCCCTGCCAAAGTAGAAGTGCAAATTAACGTACCTAACGGTATTGTCCGGGCTGAGGAAAGCGGCGCAGATACGTACTCGGCGACGGACTTGGTGGTCGATAAGCTCGAGCGTCAACTCAAGCGCTACAAAGAACGCGACCTTGCCAAGCGCAATGAGAGCGTCCCAGAACCCGAAACTGAAGAAGAAACCTACGACACGCCTGAAATTGTGCGCGTTAAAAAGCACGCGTTACGTCCTATGACACCAGAAGATGCCGCCATGCAAATGGAAGACCTTGGGCATACTTTTTTTGTATTTAGGGATGCCACTACCGAAAATATTAACGTCATTTATATTCGTCATGATGGTGATTATGGCTTGATTGAACCATCCTAAGGGTACCTTAGACTCCTAATAACCATAGCCTCACACTATAGACGGCCGTTCTGAGCATGCTTGGAACGGCGTTTTTTACATTGAGCATTTTTCACATTGCATATTAAGGTTCAATTCAGAGATGCCTCTTAATCTTTGTGAGTCGTTGCTAATGCTTTACTCACATCAACCTAAAGGAGGACAATTGTGAAACTATATCGTCTACGCCAGCTTAGTACACCGCTCAACGTCTTTTTGAGATTGGGTGTAACTGTGTTACTGCTCGCAAGTTGCTCAGAGGAATCAACACCTGGAGGCTCAACCCCTGAAGATGGTGCAGTGGACATCACTTACACGTTTTCAACAGATACCGAAGGCTGGGTGACCGATTTTGCCGATTATCCTGTAGGCGAAGAAGATTTTTACGAGCTATCTGGCGGACACGCTATGTTGCCACCACCGCTTGATGAAACAGACGGCGCACTCAGAATATCTGGCAGTAACCGCAGTGATGACCTGTTCATGTTTGCCAAAAAGAAACTAGACGGCCTCACGCCAAACACGACCTATAAAATCACCTTTGATATGGATATTGCCGCTAATGAGCCCGGTGATTCTGCAGGGATAGGTGGTGGAGGTGTCTTCATCAAGATAGGTGCCACAGCCACTGAACCTCGTAAGATCATTTCCTCAGAAGACCACGGGTATGAAGACTATTATGTGATGAACATCGATAAAGGCAATCAGATTGAATCTGGCGAAGATATGATTAACATAGGTGGCTTTTACAATGACACAGGTGAGTTTGAATACAGTCTGATCAACCGCAACAACATCCAAACTCCCTTTGAGGCTCAAACCAACGACGCCGGTGAGCTTTGGCTTGTCGTGGGTACAGATTCAGGCTTTGAGGGCATTACAACTATTTATCACACGAAGATAGCGGTTAGCCTCGAGCCTCAGTAGCTTGAGACCTCTCCTTACTTCCCATGAACGAGAATGGTTTACATTCAAGGAGAATAATTGTGAACGCACACCGTCTACGTCAGCTTTGTACATCCGTCAAGGTCTTTTTAAGATTAGCTGTAGCCACACTCCTGCTCGCAAGTTGCTCAGAGGAATCAACGCCTGAAATACCACCGTCTGACAATAATACAGTAGACATCACTTATAATTTTTCGTCAGATGCCGAAGGCTGGCTAACTGATTTTGCAGACTATCCTGTCGGTGAAGAGGACTTCTACGAACTGGCTAGCGGACACGCTATGTTGCCGCCACCGCTTGATGAAACAGACGGCGCGCTCAGGTTATCTGGCAGCAACCGCAGTGATGACCTGTTTATGTTTGCCAAAAAGAAACTGGACGGCCTCAGCCCAAACACGACGTACAAAATCACCTTTGATATGGATATTGCCTCTGATGCAGCAAGTGGTTCTGTAGGCATAGGCGGAGGTCCCGGGGAGGCTGTCAACATCAAGATAGGTGCTAGTTCGGTTGAACCCGTGAAGGTCATCGCCACAGAGGACTTTGGTTACGACGCGTACTACGTCATGAACATCGATAAAGGCAATCAATTTGAATCCGGCGAAGATATGATTCGCATAGGCGATTTTGAAAACGGCATAGATGAATTTGTGTACGCGCTTATTAACCGCAACAACACCCAAACGCCATTTGAGGCACAAACAAACGATGCCGGTGAGCTTTGGCTTGTCGTCGGTACAGATTCGGGTTTTGAGGGCATCACAACCATTTACTACACGAAGATAGCTGTTAGCCTCGAGCCTCAGTAACTCGAGCCTCAGTGACTCGAGACCTTCCTCACCCCTCATTAAACAGTTCATATTAAGAGGCTGGGGGAGGTTGTTCCGATAGGCACCATCAGCCTACACAAGCTAGCACCCCTAGTTTATGTAGGCTTTTTTTAATCTGAGGTGAGATATACCCTGTTTAGATAAGCTCGAGGCTAATAGTCTCTTACTTATCGGTACGACGTTACAACAGCTTGATTCGCCGTGTCATGCGGGATAACAAAGCCAAAAAACGCCCCCACCGCGCCGCCAATAATATGACTCATCTGCGAGATGTTGTCATTGCGGAAAATATCCACAAACTCGCCGCCTAAAAAGATGACGACCACAAGCACAAAGGTGAGTGGGATTGAACCAGCTTCTAAATCTACAATGGACACTAAAATAATCAGCATAAACACAATGCCACTGGCACCCAGTAGACCGCTGGAAAAAAACACAATATTAATGATGCCTGTTACAAGCGCTGTCACAACAATCATAATAAGTAGAGGAATGCTGCCGTATTTTTCTTCTAAAATAGGCCCCAACAGCAAAACAAGCGTGAGGTTGCCAAAAAGGTGCTGCCAACTGCCATGGCCAAGCACGTGGCTTATAAGCCGAAAATAATCGAGCGGATTAAGTAAACTCATGCTGCCGCGCACTAAAAAATAGCGCCCAATAAACGCGGGTATAAGTTGCCCGACGATAAAAATACCGACTGCTAGAATTGCAAAGGTCAAAATGACCGGAGCGTTGTAATCAAGTTTGCGCATAGTGACCTCGCGATACGGCTAACCACATCATCTGAATATGCATAGGTACATCGTACAAAGTTTTTGATGATGCTACTCCCACACCGGAAAATGCCCCTCACTTGCAAGCACCTGCATACTTTCATTGAGGGTTTGCATAAACGCATGCCGCTGCGTTTTGCCGCGACCAACCTCGGGGTTGATGTAATGTGGCTCACCCACAAACACATCAATAAAAAAGGGTACTGGGAGCCAGTCTGTTTTGGGGAGGGCTTTGCCTAAACCGTGCAAAAAGATAGGAATAACGGGCACATCTGGGTGTTTTTGGGCTAAATAGCTCACACCACTTTTGAATTCAGCAAGGGTTTCTGGTTCGCCCCTCGAGCCTTCTGGGTAAACAATGACGAGTTGACCTGCCTCGAGCGCCTCACCAATAGCTGTAAACGTTGCCCGACTCGTACCTTCACGGTCAATAAAAATAACGCCAATAATATGCCTGCTAAACCAAGCGAGTACCTTAGAACGCTGAAAATAGTCCGCCGCGGCTACCGGACGCAAATCTTTGAGCATCCGCAAGGGGAACAGTGCCATAAGCACAAGCGTGTCCAAATGGCTGTTGTGATTAGCAACAATGAGCGCTGGGCCAGTTTTGGGTAAGCGCTGGGCGTGGCGCACGTTCAAGCCAAAAAAGATAATCACCAGCGGGCGCGCAACGCACGCAAAAAACAACCGTCTAAGGAACGGAATCATCAATTAATTTCCGGGCAAGTAAAACACATAGCGAATAATGTGGAAAAACAACGGAGCCGTGTAAGTGAGGCTGTCAATCCGGTCTAAAATACCGCCATGACCAGGAATAAGCTGGCTGCTGTCTTTAATGCCTAAATCCCGTTTAATGGCAGAAATGGTGACATCTCCCAAAAAGCCACACACGGCTAGCAGCAAGCCAACTGCTAGCGCAAACCACCACGACATAGGCGTGAGCAGTACCCCCAACACCAGTGACAACACCATCGTCGTAAGGACGCCGCCCACAACACCCTCAACAGATTTATTAGGGCTTACCGTGGGTAATACTTTGTGTTTCCCAAAGCGCTTGCCCCAAATGTACTGCGACACGTCGTTAAGTTGCGTGATGATGAGTAGGTAAAGCAGTAGGGCCACACCCGTAGCTAAATCTTGCGGTAGTACCACCAAGTAAGCAAGGTGTCCAACACAAAACACCGTCACCATAAGCCCCCAGTGCAAACTGCCGATGGCTTTCAAGAAACCCTCAGTTTGACCAATAAGTACCATATTCATCGGTAAAATAAGCAGCATATACACTGGCACTAAGATAATAAAAAAGCCATAGTCTTGATAATACACAAACAAATACTGCACGGGAATGGCTAAGTACATAAACACAAGCACTCGCCTGTCCACCCGGCGCGTGGGAATAATAGACAAATATTCTTTTAGCGCTAGGAAACTCACAAACGCCCAGAGCGTAATCATGCCGCTGCGGTTGCCTAAAGTTCCTAAGGTGATGGCAATAACAATCACCCACCACGAGCGCATCCGCAAGACAAGCTCACGAGAGCGCGCAGGAATCACTTGTACGGTGATGGTAGCTGCAATAAGCAACGTATAGATGCTGCCCAGCGTCCAAATGACCTTAGCTGACATGCTGCTCTTGCCCTTTGTCAGACTGTGTATTGAGTTCATCAAACGCAGCGCGTACGCGGTTGATGTGAGTCAGTACGAGTAATCCCAAAATGATTGTGTAGAACACAATCATTAGCCAGACAGAAGCATTCCAAAAGGTCAAGACGAGGGCAAGCAGCCCAAAACTAAACGCACGATCACTTTTACCCATAGGACCATCATAGCGCCGGGAAGCACCTGCTGACGCGGCAATGACGCCTGTGAGTTCACTTGTTGCTGCCAAAATCACAATCATGATGGGAAGTCCGCTTAACTCTGGGGTGATGCGGGCAAAGGGTAAATATAACGCAGCATCTGACCAGACATCTGCTAGTTCATTGAGAAACCCGCCTAGAATTGTTTTTTGATTGTGTTCTTTGGCAAGCATCCCGTCGATAGCGTTTAAGGCCATCCGCACAAAAAGTATTAGCGGAATAAGTAGATAAAGCCTGCGTTCGTTTGGAAATGTTGTTAACAGTAACCCTACGAGGATACATAGGACAAGTGCTGCTAGTGTGACTTGATTGGGGCTGATGTTTCGTTTGGCAAGGTTATCAACAAGTGGGCGCAAGCGGTTTTGAAACGCAGGTTTGAGGTCGTAGATGGTCATGAGATGACATCTAGTTTAGCAGGTCTGGCGCAAGCTTTATGAGCATCGTTTTGGAAGCGAGTATCTTGCTGAAGTCATCGAAAGATATTATCAACACATACACTTGAGGGGAAACAAGGATTAGATGATTTCTCGAAAACCAATGTTATGGCTGCGTCGTTTGAGTTCAGTGCGTAAGCGGCTTGCCCAGGTTGCCTCGAGCCGTGGGTCGTGTTCCAAACTGAGCACCGCAAACTCGCGCGCTTGCTCAATAATGTCGCCATCCTCAGCTAGATCGCCTAACACCAAGTCTGGCACACCAGATTGCCGCGTGCCGCGCAGTTCGCCGGGGCCGCGTAACTTCAGGTCTTTTTCAGCAATTACAAAACCATCTTGATATTTTTCGATAATTTCTAGACGTTGCTGCGTTTTTTTACTTCGGTCACCCGCAATCAAAATACAGTAACTCTCATGCTCACCGCGCCCAACCCGCCCACGTAACTGGTGAAGTTGCGACAGTCCAAAGCGCTCTGCGTTTTCAATAATCATCACGCTGGCGTTGGGAATGTCTACCCCAACCTCAATCACCGTGGTGGATACCAGCATATCTACCTCATGGGCGCGAAAGTCAGCCATGACAGAATCTTTTTCAGACCCGGACATCTTGCCGTGAAGCATCGCTAAGCGGCAGGCTTGCGGCATGATGGTTTTGAGATCATCAAAGAGTTGTTCGGTAGCAACGATGCCCTCAAGCGCCTCACTTTCTTCAATTAACGGCGTCACCAAATAAACTTGCCGCCCAACTTGAATTTGCCCCCAGGCAAAACGGTAAACCTCGCGGCGTTTGCTGTCGTTAACCAGTCTCGTAGTAATAGGTTTGCGCCCTGGTGGCAGCTCGTCAATGATACTTAGCTCGAGGTCGCCGTAATACGTCAGCGCCATACTGCGTGGAATCGGCGTGGCACTCATCACCAAAACATCCGGCTGATTACCCAGAAGTTTGCGGCGCTGCTCAACCCCAAAACGGTGCTCTTCATCCACAATGGCTAGACCGAGGTCATGAAAGCTCACGCTATCTTGAATCAGCGCGTGCGTGCCAATGGCGACTTGAGCCTCACCACTGGCAATACGGGCTTTGGCGTCGCGTTGTTCTTTATTACTCATGGTGCCAATTAAAAGCTCACAACGTACCCCAAGTGGATAGAGGTAACTCGTTAAATTTAAGAAGTGCTGCCGTGCCAGAATCTCAGTTGGGGCCATGAGGGCAGCTTGGAAGTTGTTGCAGGTGGCAACGTAAACACAGGCAGCCGCCACCGCTGTTTTACCTGAACCGACATCTCCCTGAAGTAAGCGCGCCATCTGCCGAGGGTTAGACATATCATCCAAAATCTCATTCAATACACGAGCTTGGGCGTCGGTCATGGTGAACGGTAAGCTGCTTTGAAACGTCTCAACATCGGGTGAGCGCACCTTAAACTGTTTGCCGAGTAAGCTGGTGTCGCGGTTTAACAGTAAGCGCAACTCTAAAAACAAAAACTCATCAAATTTAAGTCGCCTTAGAGCCTGTTTGAGGGGTGTGTTGTCGTCTGGAAAGTGAATATCGCGCAGAGCACTGTCTAGGGGGACGAGGTGGTAGCGCTCGAGCACCCGCTTGGGTAAATAATCCGGCAAGGTGCCGCAATGCTCGAGCAAGGTATGCACTGCCCGCCGAATATAGCCTTGGCTCAATCCTTGGGTGGTGGTGTAGACCGGGACAATGCGATCAAAACTGAGCGAATCGCCTGCCTCGTTGACCTCAAAATCACTGACACTAAGCTCTAAACTGCGCCCCATGCGTTTGAGTTTGCCCGTGACGAGGATAGTCTGACCGGGGAAAAGTTGTTTCTCGAGCCACGGTTGGTTAAACCACACTGCTGTAAGTTTGCCGCCATAGCCGTCTTCCAAAAATGCTCTAAGGATATTCATACCGCGTTTGCTTTTCATGGCTTTGCGCCCAGTAATGGTGCCATAGACAGTTGTCTGACCCTGAGCATCTAAGTCTTGGTCAGCGAGCGCGCCAAAATACGGTAATGCTCGGCGGTCTTCGTAGCGACGCGGAAAACTAGTAAGCAAATCTCGGTAGGTCTGAATACCGATGGTCGCAAGTTTTTTAGGGGCTTGAGCAGCTAGTGGGATGAAGCCGTCTTTCAAATTAGCAGCTAGCACGTCATGTTGACGTAACTCTACAGAACTAGCATCAACATGCGCTTCTTCGGAAGATGATGTTGCTGATGCTTTTTTAGGTCGCTTGGAAGATGAAGGTTTTGTAGGTGAGGCGGTTTGCGTGAGTAGCTCGAGCGCTTGGTCAACGCGTTCAGCTCGAGCATCTTCGTCTAGCTCGCCGTAACCCGCCATGACCGCTTGAACATCTTTAAACGGCTTACCAAGGGTGCGCACCAACTTCTCAAGACCACCCACAGCTACATCGTCTTGGTAGCCGTTGGCACGTTCTTGCTCGAGCGGACGCTTGAGGCGTTCGCGCAATTCGCTGGTCGTTTTGGTTACGCCCACAGTCTTCCTCAGATACCCTTCAAATGGTCATGACCTGCACTGATTGTTGTAACTCAACATCAACCTAAGCTTAACAGATTACCTTAATAATTGAGTCATTACTTATTACGATTGCTGCTTGCAATATGCCACAATTGAGCTGTCCTGAACGTAATCTGTATGGATAACTAAAAAGACGAGGCCGTAGCCCCGTCTCTACAAATACTATGCTGTAATACGTTTAAGGTGTTTGCACTGCCGCCGCACCCGACCCGCGCCGCACAGGTTCACTGGCCGCCGTTACCGTACCATCCTCAAAAAAGATGATGCCGGTAGCTGCGCCAATTTCGCTACTTGTGCTAAACGTGTGTCCGCGTGCTTCCAAAGCGCTAATGATGCTCGCATCCCAGGTGGGTTCAGCACTGGTGCTACTGCCATTGCGTTGCGACATACGTGGGGAGGCAATCGCAGCAGGAAGATCATCCTCAAAGTCCACCACGTTCAGAATGGTCTGCATCACCGTGGTGATGATGGTGCTGCCACCCGGTGAGCCAACTGCAAACGCAGGTACACCGCCATTCAGCACAATGGTCGGCGACATCGACGAGCGCGGGCGCTTACCGGCTGCGACGCTGTTGGCGGCTTCTGGGTTGCTGCTAAAGTCAGTGAGTTCGTTGTTGAGCAAAAAGCCACGCCCCGGCACAACCATGCCACTACCACCCGTGGTTTCAATCGTGAAGGTGTAACTGACAATATTGCCGTTACTATCTGAGGTGGTGAGGTGCGTTGTGCTGATGCCCTCAGTGTCTGTAAGTAAGGTACTAAAGGTTGTGCTTGTGCCATCTTGGAAGGCAAACGGATCGCCCGGCTCAGGGCTGTCGCCAGCAGTTTCGGTGATGAGCGCGCGGCGGGTAGCAGCAAAGTCATCACTTAGTAAACCCTCTATAGGTACATTGATGAAGTCGCTGTCTGCCATGTACGCACCCCGGTCGCTGTAGGCGAGGCGGCTGGCCTCGAGCATGTAGTGGAGTGCTTGCTCTTCGGGTAAGCTGCCGAGGTCGTAACCTTCCAAAATATTTAAGATGAGCCCGACGGTAAGGCCGCCGCTCGAGGGTGGCCCCATGCCATACACTTCAAAGCCACGGTAGTTGCTAACAGTTGGTTCACGGATAATGGCATCATAATTTGCTAAATCAGCTACGGTCATATCTTGTGAGCGCACAGTAAACGCCGGTTCAGCAACTGTTTTAGGGTCACTCACAGTGGCGACAATGTCGGTAGCAATGTCGCCGTTGTAAAACACGCCAATGCCTTCACGGGCAATGAGGCGGAAGGTTTCAGCGAGGTCGGGGTTGCGGTGAATGTCACCAGCTTGGGGTGGGTTGGCGTCGTCGTCATAAAAAAGTGCAACTGTGTCTGGGAAAGCTGAAAAGCGTGTGAAGTTAAAGCCTGGGTCGCCCCCCGGCTCACTAGGCGCGCCCGACTGAACCGCAAATGTTTCAGTGATGGGAAAGCCTGCTTCAGCAATTTCGATGGCTGGTTCTAGCAGGTCGTCTAGAGGTCTACTGCCATATTCGTTAAGCGCAAGTTGCCAGCCAGCGAGTGTGCCGGGTACGCCTACGGAGAGGCCGCTCGAGATACGGTCTGGGAAAAATCTGATAGGCTCGCCATCTTCCAAAAACATGTCTGGTGTAGCTGCCGCAGGTGCTGTTTCACGTGAGTCAATAGTGACGACGCGGTCTTCATCTGCCAAATAAATCACCATGAACCCACCGCCGCCGATGCCAGCGCTAAACGGATTGGTCACATTGATGACAGCTGCGGTGGCAATTGCAGCATCAATCGCGTTACCCCCTTCGCCAAGCACGTCCAAGCCTGCTTGAGTTGCAAACGCATCTACCGATGCCACCGCGCCACCTGTACCTGAGGCCGTCGTCGCCAAATTGGGGCGGGTTAGGGGTTCGGGTGGTGTAGGCGGTTCTGGGTCTGGGTCGACATCCTCGCTGCTACACGCAACGAGGACAAGCGTAGCCAAAAACAGCCACATCAAACGTTTCATCATGAGACCTCCTTAAAGAAATGCTCATTGTAATTTAACGAACAAGTCTAGTGTACATATGTGGCTGGCGTCGCAAATGTGTGTACACGTAGTTGCACTTAGGACGACAATCATTAAAAAAGCCCCTGCAATCAGGGGCTTACAAAATGCTGATGGTTAAGTTAAAGAGGTTCTGGTAAAGGCCAAGTTATAACACCTTGCCTAATAACAAGCGCTTCACTGGGGATGCCCGCATCAACTAATGTACGTCTGATAGTTGCACTCGCTTCATCGGTGGTAATGGATGTATCCACCACAATCTTGTTGGTACTTTCCTTAAAGTCAACACCCACGGCGTCTATTTGGTCTGAAAACATGAGTGAAGATGCTATGAGCTTCCAGTGGTACATTTGCCGAGCGTCGTACTCTGCATCATAAAAAACGAATCCAGGAAAGTCGTCCCCTCGCATGAGTTTTAACATGCCATGAACGTTAGCAGTAGACCTGTCCATTATCGGTGTAGCCCCCTCGAGGTTTGGGTAAGGCGTATCTGCTGGTAAGGAAACACCACCTGAAGGTACAGGGCTACGCATAATGGCAAGCCAACCATCTCGAGCGTGATAACCAGCAAAACCGGGCATCTGCTGGGCAATCAGTGCAAGTCCGTGGTCTACATCTCCCAATTCATCCAGTTCATGCCATTCTTCTAGTGTCATACCAACTATTTCAGTCTCATCTGACTTAGGTGGTAGTGACGTTTCACCAGAGCAAGCCGTTATCATCACAAAAATCATCAGAGCAAAAATAGCGCGTTTGTAAGTCACAATTTTCCTCCAATCTCATGACAAGCCTACAGCAATAATCAAAGGTGTACATTCATTAAATTTTGCTGAGAATACTTGGTAAAGCGCCAAACGGCGTACACAGTTATGCAACGAAATATGCTCTAGTAAAGACATGTTGCGTGCAATGATTCCCCCAGAACAAAGTAAGTGGTTTGTACTCGCGGCCTCGAGCCTCGGGGCGCTCTTGGCAACTGTCATGGCGACAGCAGTGAATATTATGCTGCCGTTGCTCGAGCCAATCTTCAATGTTGAGTTTGCCCTTGTTCAGTGGGTGCTGCTGTCGTTTTTGCTTGCTAACATCACGCTGCTACCTATTCTAGGGCGGTTAGCCGACATGCTGGGGCGCAAACAGATGTTCACCATTGGTTATGGCGTGTTTACGCTGGGATCACTTGCCTGCGCACTCTCAGGAAATATTTGGACGCTCATTGCCATGCGGATTGTGCAGGGTATTGGTGCGGCCATCATTACAGCGTTAGGGTTTGCGCTCATCACCAGTAACTTTCCAGCTCATGAACGCGGTAAAGCCATTGGCATCAACGGCGCAGTATTATCGGCAGGTGTTGTGATTGGGCCCACGCTAGGTGGCATTTTGCTAGAGGTATTCACATGGCGCTATGTGTTCATGTTGGGTGTACCCATGGGCATTATTGGCACCCTATTAGCTGTGGCCGTTGTACCCAATGACAAACCTGTGCCGGGGCAACGCTTCGACGTTGCTGGCGCAGTTAGCCTCTTTATAGCCTTGTTGAGTTTGTCGTTAGCAGTCACTATGGGTCAGCGTTTGGGGTTCACAAGTTCCCTTGTTGTGCAACTATTTACCGCAGCTGCGTTAGCAGGGGTGCTCTTTGTGCGGGTTGAACTTCGCAGCCCGCACCCTGCTATTGACTTACGGCTTTTCCAAAATAGTGAATTAAGTGTGGGCTTGTCCGCTGGTCTGGTAGTATTCGTGTGCATTTCTGGGGCTATTTTTGTCGCCCCATTTTTTTTGCAAAATGTCGTTGGTTACAACGCACAACAAACAGGCATGCTCATGTCAGTTGTACCAATTTTTCTCGTTTTCATTGCGCCGATTGCGGGTAGTTTATCTGACCGTTACGGTGCGCGCCCCATTACAATTGCAGGGTTGTTCTCACTACTGATTGGCTACACAGCCATTCGTACACTCACGCCCGATGTCACGCCACTTGGCTATGTCTTGCGGTTTCTGCCTATTGGGATTGGCATGGGCACGTTTCAATCCCCTAATAATAGCGCCATTATGGGCGCGGTTCCCAAAGCTCAAGCGGGTATTGCGGGCGGTCTACTTGTGATGACACGTACCTTTGGGCAAACTGTGGGGGTAGCTGTGCTGGGGTCGCTATGGGCAACGCGGGTGTTGACTCGAGCCGGCAGCACCACCATCGCCCCAACCGAAGCTAGCGGCATTATTCAGGTAGATGCCATGCGCGACATGCTCATCATCAATCAAGCGCTTATTGTACTGGCGTTGGGACTATGCTGTTGGGATTTGTGGCAACGTCGGCGGGCGCGCAGTCAAGCTTACGCAGAACGGCTAGTAACTCCTTAAACTATCATCCATGATTAGTGTCATCTTTAGATACAAATTTATATAAAAGTCAGAAGATGTCGTCGTAACACCCCGGGGCATTTTGCCCTAGTGCGTACTTTAGCTTTCATGATGAGATAATATTGGATGTTTGCCGCACCACAGGTAAACCCTCAGCGTGACATTTCAAGCGTCATGTTTCAGATGTGTCTTACCTCAAACAAGATGTATATGATAGGCTAAAAACTATGCCACACCCACCTTATGCTCACAATTTTAGGAGGACCATGCGCCGTTATTTTTTGTTCACTTTGTTATTACTATTGATGACTGCCTGCGGACCAAGCCGTGCTGATATGCAAGCGTTACAAACCCGCTTGGATGAAACCAGCGGACGCTTAACTGCCACCCAAGACCAACTTACGAGTCTGCAAGCTAACTCTGGGCAAGCTGAGCAGCAAGTCAGCGACCTACAACAGCAAGTTAATCAACTGAGCCAAGAAAACGCCGCCTTGCAAGCTGCCCTAGACGAAGCGCGCAATCAACAAGCTGAGGTCACTGTTGGTGGTGAGTCTGGCGAGGCTGAAGAGTTGCGCCGTGAACTTGCCAACCGCCCTAGCCAAGCTGAGGTTGATTTGTTAGCTGCTCAACTGCGGTTACTCGAAGAAAATATTGCATCGCTCGAGTCATCTGAGTAAATATCAGATAAATTAGTTCACTAGAAAGGAGAGGTTATGAGCCTCTCCTTATCTTTTGGAATTGATGCGTGAACAACTAAAACAGCTCTAAAAACGCTTTCATAAACATAGGTAAATCGCGGTAGTGCTGGGCGGTGACCAAATTGCCATCCACCACAACGCGTTCAGTCGAGTAGTGCGCTCCGGCGTTCTCGAGGTCGTCTCTGGTAGACGGGTGCCCCGTGAGCATACGTCCAGCAACGACCTTCGCACTAATAATCACCCAACTTGCATGGCAAATACTACCTAGAGGCTTCTCTGCTTCGTTAATGGTACTCACTAGCTCGAGCATCTCCGGGT
>JBCCBI010000045.1:0-18906 GCA_039034155.1 Deinococcota bacterium
CGAGCTACCACCGCGCCAAACGCCATCAGTGTCAGTGCGCCTGTAATTGCAATAAGCATACAAACGTAAACAAGAAACGACCTAATGTAAGCAGCAATTAAAAATAATCTGCTGACTTTTCTCTTTTTTGATTTAGTATTGCGCCGTTTTAAGTTAGCAGCCCGACGTGATTTAGCATACTCATCAAAAGGGTGTTCAAAAAAATTTTCATCATCCATTTTTGTCGGTTTTAATTTTCCAATCCAAGGTGATTTAGCTAAGAAACTATGAAAATAATGCGTCTAAGCATGAAGCTATCTACTAAGCTCATTATAGTAACTACACTTAGCTTGCTTAGATTAGAGAAAATTTACTGTGAATGTCAAGCAAAATTTATCAATCAAAAGCTTATCTTTTGTCAGAATCCACCGTGTTCGTTGACAAAGTTTAAAACTTCTTCCTCATACCCCATAAAATTAGCACAGCCATGCCGCGTCACCACGATTGCCCCACACGCATTTCCCATGCGCGCACTTTTATAGTAGTCCCAGCCGTTTAAGCGCCCGTAAATAAACCCTGCTGCAAAGGCATCTCCCGCACCAAGCACGTTGTAAACTTCTACTGGAAAGCCGGGCACGGTGACAACATCACCTGAACGCAAATACACAGTTGCACCTTGGCTACCGCGCTTCACCACAAGTGCTTCGGGTCCATTGGGAACAGCTAGTATTGCCGTGATGTTAGCTGCCAGATTACCGCGAATGGTGGGCGCACTAATTTGCTGGTCGCGAATTTCAATGTCTTCTGGATTGGTTAGCATGGCGGCGTTAATTTCTTCTTCAGTGCCTAGGGCAACATCTACCATTGGCAAAAGCGCCCGTACATTCACACCAAATGCACGCGGGTCATGCCACTGGTCAGCGCGAAAATCGAAGTCAAAAAAGACGGTTGTGTTACTGGCTCGAGCTTGCTCAACAGCAAAAAAAGACGCACTGCGGCTGGGTTCTAGGGCAAGGTTGGTACCAGCTAGCTCGAGCGCCCTTGCCTCACCAATCGGCGTAGCCAGCACATCATCAATGGTGAGTTGCATGTCCGCCGCACCGTGGCGGTAGTAAACCAGCGGAAAGGTATCCGGTGGTTCAATACCAAGCACCACAGCACTACTGCGCGCGTCTGGCTTAACGGGAATGTAGTCGGTGATGATCCCCTCAGTATCCAAAAAAGCTTTGATAAAATCGCCAACTTTGTCCTGACCAATAGCGGTGAGTAACACCGTGTTTAGCCCTAAACGGCGTGCACCTACCGCAATATTGGTTGGACTTCCGCCCACATACGCAGCAAAACTGGTGATGTCTTCAAAGGGGCTGCCAATATCATTACTGTACAAGTCAATAGAGGAACGGCCCAGAGTAATGAGGTCGATGCTTTGCGTAGTGGCATGAGACATGAGCAGCTCCTTCAAGCGTTATCTTGCTGACATCAATCTGACAACATTAGTTTGACAACATCAGCGTGGATAGTTGCAGCATTGCGCGTGCAGTTAACGCTCATTATATTTAGTTAGCGGTTATCCGTATTCATGTGCTGGTAATGCAATTATCTTGACATGACGTGTCACCTAAAGACAGGTTGACGTTACACACTTGTTTGGCTCGAGCCTGATTGGGCCGGCAAGGCGTGACTGCTATGAGGTAGTTGCTGAACACTTAAGCGTTTTTCCTCTTTTTCCTCAGCATTAAGTCCAAAGTGCTGTAGTTGATAAATGGCTCCACCTGTCGCCACACAAATGACCAACGCACTTAACCCCAAGCGCAAGTGCAACGGCACGCGCGATTCAATAAGTAGCAAGTCCAACGGGTTTTCCAAATAACCCCATAAAAATGCTGGCAATGACACAGCCGCAAGCGCACCGGCCAACGCGCTTGCCACAATCACCAGCGGCCGAGCTAGTACGGTAAAGGCAATTCCACACGCAACTGCCAATAGCCCTACTGATACCCACGCTGTTTCAAACAGCCCGTGTGCCCACCAAAACCCTAGCGTGGTGCCAGCGGTAAACAATGTGATGCCGTACAAAAGCCAACTTGCTACAGCAAAGAGGGATGCCGCGCAAACCGCTGAGAACACCGCCCACTGGTCGTGCGGCGCACTAACAAACCAGTTTGATAGCACTTCGCTATAAAGTGTGAATCCCCACTGAAAGCCTAGAAAAGCACTGGCACCCAGCAAGATTACCTTAGTGAGTGGATAGCCGACAAAAATCATGGTCACGCCAAGCATACTGGTAAGCCATAAAAGCAAGTCCTGACTCACAGGTAATATCTCAGTGCGTTTGAGCTAGCGTATTTGGAAGACATGTGTACCATTATTTTAGGAGCTATTGGTTGATTGTTGGGGCTCGAGTACAACAGCACATGAGCTAGCTCACAATTTGTCGAACCCCACCAATACATCATCAAAGATTAGGTTGTTCCAATCTATCCATAAACAGACGTGTCTGAGCAGGCAAAAGATAAAGTTCACTATCACTGATGCTATAAACTTCTCTAAGGCACCATTCTTAATTTTTAGATGTGCTTCTAAGCTGCTCGAGGGGTTGTTTTATTTACAAAACGAGAAACCTCGAGTTTACGACGATACCGTCGCTGCCGTCACATCAATACCAGCTTGGGCTAAACTGCGGCGGATGCCTTCAGCATCGATGCCAAATTCGGTGTACTGGGAGGCAGGGTTGCCGTGCGGGATAACGCTATCTGGCAACCCTAAGCGCACCAAGGGAACCTCGAGCCCCAAATCTTTAAGCGTTTCTGCCACTGCTGAGCCAAGTCCACCTTGCCGCACGTGATCTTCGACGGTCATAAGCAAGCGGTTCGACTGCGCTAACTGCGTGAGCATTGCCTCATCCAAAGGCTTAATAAAGCGTGCGTTAACAACCCCAACATTGGGCAAGCCTTCCGCCGCTGCTAGTGCCTGCTCAATGGTTGGCCCAACCGCCAAAATCATGGCTTCAGTCCCATCTTTGAGCAAATCCCAACTGCCCCAGGCTATATCTTCCCACGTATCTACAGTGCCTGCTTCGGGTGCTGCCGTCTTACCGCGCGGCCAGCGAATGGCTTTGGGGCCGGGTCGGTTCAGCGCTGCTTTAAGCAGGGCTTGTAATTCGTTGGTGTCTTTGGGCATGGCAATGGCCATGTTAGGCAGGGCACGCAAATAAGAAATATCAAAGATGCCTTGGTGGGTTGCACCATCCCCACCAACTAGCCCAGCACGGTCGATGGCAAACAAGACATCAAGGTTTTCAAGGCAGACATCGTGAATGACTTGGTCGTAGGCACGTTGCAAAAAGGTGCTGTAGATGGCAACAACTGGCTTTTCACCGCGCAACGCTAAGCCTGCTGCGGTGGTGACGCAGACATCTTCAGCAATGCCAACATCCAGGTAACGCTTGGGGTGCGTTTTGCTGTAGCCCACTAAGCCACTGCCTTCACGCATTGCCGGGGTAATGACCCAAACGCGGTCATCTTGTTTGGCAAGCTCGGTGATGGCATCTCCAAAGGCATTTGACCAGGTGTAACCTTTGCCTGTTTTGACAGGTTTGTCGGCATCAAATTTAGGAGGACCGTGCCAGTAAATGGGGTCAGACTCGGCAATTTTGTAGCCTTTGCCTTTGGTCGTCACAATGTGGATCATGGTTGGGCCATCAAGCTGGCGAGCATGGCTTAAGTAGTATAAAAGCTGATCAATATCATGCCCGTCGATTGGGCCAACATAGCGCACACCCATCGCATGAAACGGGTTGGCACTAGCGGGGTCTAAAAAGCGCCGCGTGGCTTGTTTGGCGCGGCTGGTAATTTCAACAAGTGGGTGCCAAATGCGCTCGAGCAGGGCCTTCCCTCGAGCTTCAGCATCGCGGTACCAAGGTTGCACCTGTAGGGTGTTCAAGTAGTGGTTGAGCGCGCCCACGTTTTCACTAATGGACATCTCATTGTCGTTAAGGACAATCGTCATCTTGGGTTTGACGTGCCCAATTTGGTTGAGCGCAGCCAGGGCCAGACCGCCAGTGAGCGCGCCATCCCCAATGACCGCCACAACTTCGTAGTCATCCTGCCGAGCGTCGCGGGCCAGGGCCATGCCAAACGCTGCTGCCAAACTGGTGCTGGCGTGCCCTACAGTAAGGGCATCATCTGGAGATTCGCTGGTTGCCGTAAACCCAGCTAGCCCACCAGGTTTGCGAATGGTATCAATGAGGTGTCTGCGGCCGGTAATCATCTTATGACCATAAGTTTGATGCCCCACGTCCCAGACAAGGCGGTCGCGGCTACTTTCATACAAACTGTGCAAGGCAACCGTGAGTTCAACTGCACCCAGGCTCGAGGCTAAGTGCCCGCCGCCAAGCGCACACACACGGATAATCTCGCTGCGCAGTTCATCAGCCAGTTGATGAAGCTCGGTTCGAGAAAGCTTGCTAACATCTGCTGAACTGTTGACGCGCTCGAGCACCGACTTCTTCAATGTTGCACTCATAGCGCTAGCTACCTTATTGTCAGTAGGTATTGAGGTGGTACTAGCCTCGAGAGGTTCTGTCTTAATTGAGCCTAGCTGTTCTGGTGAGGTCGTCTTCACAGGATCGTTCATAAAATGACCCCTATTGTACCCTTTGCGTACTCATTTCTGTACCAAAAAGTAAGATTGTTGTACCGTCTTAATCTAGCTGAGTTAGACATAAACCAGTTTACTCACGCCAGTTTTAACGTCTCTGTAGGATAAGTGCTGTTTCCTGAGATGGAGATTCATTCTGCGTTCATATCTAGACGGCAACTTGTGTGGCTCACTCAAATGTCACACATCAACACATAACAGCCATGTCTGATCATCAATTTTGAGGTTATACTGACGCCCAAATGTATATCACTTTTTTAAGTTTATACTTATAAATAAATAAACTTTTTCTGTAGGCTTATTGCTAGATGATCTACTAAAATAGTGAGACAGTACGCAGGTCAAAGTTAGTATCAGTTAATACGAAGCCAACGTCGTTACGAACTTCGCCCACGTAGGGTGCAAACCAGATTTCCTGCTCGAGCACTTCCAACGCGTTACCCTCAGCATCAAAACTGCGGCTTTCAAAGTCAATGACAAACACGTCAAACGTACCCGCCTCAACGGTCACTTGGCGCAAATCAATCACGTTGTACTGATAGTCAATTAAAAGCGTACGAAACTGGTCTTCGGGGCGGGCATCTGGAAAGTAAACCCCCGCTTGGGTTGACCCACCCCACGACGCGCCTAAACCCAGCGCGTTTTCAGCGGGTAGTTCTTGGACTGGCGGATTAAACGAAATAACAGCGCCTGGCCGTGTTTCACGGTAGGTAAACACACCATCTGGACGGTACTCTTTGTAGGCAAACGCGTCAATACCACGGCCCACTAAGCGCCACGCAATTAAGCGCCGCCCTTCAACTAGGCTGGGGCCTTCCACCCGCAACACAGCAGGCATACTGTCTACCCTCTCGCCGGCCGGCAAATACTGCCAAAGTGCGCCTGTTTCACGCGGATAAAAACTGGTTTCAGCAGCAAGTTGCTCAATTTGTACGCGGTCAGGGTTAGAACTAGGCGCACACGCCGCTAACCCCAAACACGCAAGCACACACGCAAGCTTTACCCTAGCTAAGCTAGACCAGCTCGCCCCTAGCTGCGTCCAAATAAGTTGTAATCTTAGCTTTGATGTCATTAGTGTTCATCATAAAGTAAGGACCTGAGGCGCGCTTGTGATTTTTATTGCTTAGCTTGCCTCATCGTTTTAGTGATGTGGTACTGAAAACTACCAACTAACTTGATGAATGTTTGCTTGTGACGGCTCGAGCCTCTCTGCCTGTAGCAGGCCGGCCTAGCTGAACATCATCTAAACTAGGCAGCGCTGCATAAACATCTTCTAGGGCGTCTAGCTCAAACATAACATCTTGTAATTCTCTGGCGTTAGACGCACCAATATCAATCCTCGCAGCATCGCCTAAAACCTGATAACTTTTGTGGCGTAAGGTGACAAGTTGAGCCAGCAAATCGCGCAGTTCAGTTTCGATGTCATTAGCTTGTTGCCTCAGTTTAGCTTTAGCCTCATCATCTGTAATATTTGAGGATGCATTTTGATTGCGGGAAAGACGCTGCAAGTAAGCAACAAGTTGGCTACCGTGTCTTGCTCTAGGTAGGGCGCGCTCGAGGATACCCTCAACCCGAATAGCCATATCTGCCAGATTACGCCGCAACGAGGGCGACACGTTGTCAAGTTGACTATGTATGTCATGTAAACAGCTAAGGGCTTCGTACATGATGCCCCGATAAGGCTCAGCCAAGGCTGACAGGGCCTGAGCGGAGAGTTTGGACTTGCCAGCTGCAGCCTCGCGGCTACGCTTTAAGCCGCTCCCAATCGCCCAAACACCTAGGCTAATAAGTCCAATAAGTAGTAGAAAAAACACGCCAATTGGCACAGGTTTATCCTAGCACGGGCGGGCGTAGATCCAAGGCCTCTATCCAGTGCCTCGATATTATACCAAATCCGGTTGATTCCCGAAGGAATCAACCCCTGCCAGAGCAGGTAAGATACGCTACGAAATCCGTGCTGGACCAGATGATGCCTTTAGGCATTATTTGGGATATAAGTGGATTTCGTATTAGTTGCTACAGCCTTGCCCCAATAAAAACCCCTCCAGCAAAATACTAGAGGGAAATTGGCTCGGCGGGTAGGATTCGAACCTACGACCGATCGGTTAACAGCCGATTGCTCTACCACTGAGCTACCGCCGATCATGGGCTTTGTTCTAAGCCAACAAGGAGTTTAACAGACCTTTGTTGATTTGACAACCCCCTGACGAGCAAGCATCGGCCTCTATTTTATCAGTTATGTCAGTAAATTTATCAGTTATGTCAGTAAACGTGAACCATCCAAAACTCAATTCATCTTGATGATGTACGTTCCAAAGGCTCATTACTATTGATGAATACGTCAATTAAGTAACTCAAAATGCCATTCGTGTAAGCCCTCAACAGAACGTAACAGGTAAGATTTTATCGATTCAATGGGGTCAACCTGACGCACAAAAACTACCGTCAACTAAGCACCTAGATCATGTAGATAAGGCAACAATCATTTAGGTAAGACAGCATCAACTGTGGCGATACGGTTTTTGCCTGCACCTTTAGCCTTGTAAAGTAACTTATCAGCGCGGCTCAACAGCTCTTCATGATTGTTGACGTTAATATCGTCGCTAATGCCTTGGCTGAGGGTGACGTGTAAGCCTCGAGCTAACTCGTACCAGGGATGGTCTTCCACCAGCTTTCTAATTTTTTCGCAGGCCTGCAGGGCATCACCGCGTACGGTCTCTGGGAAAACAACCACAAATTCTTCGCCGCCATAGCGAGATACCATATCAACATCGCGTGTGTTTTGTTGCATAATCGTAGCTACTCGCCGCAAGACATCATCGCCAACAGCATGTGAAAAGGTATCGTTCACCTGCTTAAAATTGTCAATGTCGCAAAGCATCACACTGAGTGGAATGTCATAACGTACGGCTCTGGTAAATTCTTTGCTAAGTTGGGTCTCGAGGTGGCGGCGGTTGTAAATACCAGTGAGCGCGTCACGCGTGCTTAACGTTACAAGGCGCTTATTTTTGAGCTCGAGCTGCGCTTTGGTGTCCTCGAGCTGGCGGTTAGCTTCTTGCATCTCGCGGTTGATGCGCTGCTGCACTTCCAAAAGTCGCAAGTTACTGACCGCACTGGCAATTTGCCCGGCCACCGTCTGGGCTAGTTCCATTTCAGCATCTCTAAACGCCCGCCCGCTGGCAAGCGCGAGCCGCAAAATGCCAATAGGCGCATGTTGAGCGCGCAACGGTAACGTGAGCAAGTTGTAACCCTCTGACTGATTGGCATTAGCTGGCTCTCCTACAGGTGAGGCCGTTGTCGTGGAGGCTAGCGAACCTGTCTCAACCTCATCAGCCAACTTATCTTTGGACATAGCCGTTACCATAGATTCAGATTTTACAGATTTAGATGTTGTAGCTTTAGATGTTGTAGCTTGAGGCGTTACAGGTTCAGACACTACAGATTCAGACGCCCCAGATTTAGACACGTTGTCGCTCTCTCCTTGACAAACAACGTCTGGATCAATCACCGTAACATTTGGTGTGTGAATTGGCGTATTGTCACGGATAGCCAGCAGCGCAGCCCGGTCTTCATGGAGGTGCCACAACCCTTCGGTTGCACCAAAACTAACCACCTGCCCGTGTTCATAACGGACCAGTTCATGAAGGTAGGTCATCGTGTTGTCGGCATCATCTGCACTGTCGTGTGGCGTATTTTGTAACCTCATGGACAGCTTACTTGGCGAGGTAACTGCAGGAACTCGAGCGTCAGCCTCGAGTGAGGTTGCTTGATGCTGTCCTTGAGGATGTTGCTTTCCCAAACGTTGACCGTCTAAACGCTGTTTGTCAGGATGCTGCCCAGCCTGACGTTGGGCTTCAAGCTGCTGACTTCTAGGCTGCCGTAAAACATGCTGCACTTGCTCAGCTTCCAACAATCCTATTGAAACAACATCTAAATTGAGCAAACGTGCCACCATAGGTGCAGCCAGTTGTAGGGCTTGGGTAACCGTTGTTGCGGTAGTGAGCGTACGCATCATCGTGTTGAGGGCAGCCAGTTCACTCACGTGCTGGTTGAGTTCGCGGTTACTCGCCGTTAGCGCCAGCTCCATGTGCTTGCGCTCGCTAATGTCGGTCGCATAAATGGCTAAACCAGTGCGCGTTGGATAGATACGCATTTCTAACCAAACGTAACGCTCGCGCCAGTAAAGTTCTAACTGCTTAGGTGTTTGCTGGTCGAGCATTTGGGCAAATATTGTTTCTAAATCGTTTTCTTTTACAAATGGGAACACCTCAAAATAAGATGCTCCCAATGTCTGCTCAGCACTGTCAAAAGCCGTGTAAGACAAGGCCCGCTTATTAATATAACTAAGCTGCCAGTTATCCGTTACCGACACAAAGCTATCGGTGATGCTTTCTAAGATAGCAGTGTTTTCAGATAGCGCCCGCTCAAGATCTCCTTTAGCAGATTCTAACGCACGTTCAGCTAGTTTTTGCTCAGTGACGTCTTGATTAGCACCATACAGTGCAATGATAATAGCCCCACTAGCATCAAACACAGCCCTTGAGAAGTCGCGTATCCATTTAATGCTGCCCCCTTTGGTAATGATACGGTACTCTACGACCACCCGTTCACGCCTTGAAGGGTGTGATAAGTAATTTACCTTCGCAGCATCATCTGGGTGGACAATACCGGGCCAGCCACCTAGCGCGTCTATTTCATGGGTTTTGTAACCTGTAAGTTTAACCTCACCTAAGCCGCTACTCCAAGCGCGATCAAAACTACCTTGGTCGTTGCGTTTGTAGGCGTAGAGCACGTCGGTCATAACATCACTAATGACGCGGTAACGTGTTTCACTTTCAAGGACAGCTTGCTCAGCTGCTTTTTGGCGGCCAATGTCACGTACAATGGCAATAGTTTCTACAGCAGAGCTTGTTTGTTCAGTTTCGGATAAGTCTGCAGACGTTAGTGCCTCTGTCGCCACAACACGAACTTCACGGTACTGTTGCTTACCCTGAAACATAAAACTGTATTCCGCACGCTGCATTTGGCCTGTCTGACGCGCTTTATGGTGAGCCTCTTGAAAGGCCTGAATAGCTTCGCGGTTATGCTCGTTGATAAGCTCATCTAAGGGCTTACCCAGGAGTTGAGCTGGTGGCCTTTCCGATGAAAACGATATTCCCGGGCGCAAATCTAAATAGCGACCACTGGCATCGTGGCGGCTAATCGTGTCTGGCAATGCCTCGAGCAGTGCTCGGTTGCGCACCTCACGCTCGCGCAATTCTTGTTCAAGTCGTAACCTACGCAAGTACACGCCAACCTGACCTGCAAAAATTTCGGCCATCTCGAGGGCGTCATCACCGAAGGCATCGGCCGTCTCAAGGTTGTCAATAAACAAAATTCCCTGCCTATCACGACCGACATTAATAGGTACTGACAGAGTCACATGAATTTCATGCACTTTGCCAGCATCTCGAAAATGTTCATACTCTTGGGTAGGGAGCGATTTGAGCTTATCTTTAAAATCTTCATGATAAACACGTGCTGCGCGTCCTTCAGGTGATATTGCCAAATCTTGCTCTTGCAATTTTAGGTGCGCAAACTCAGCAAGATCGTAACCATAAGCAGCTACAAATTGATAGTAACCCTCTGCGTTAGAAAGAACGATGCTTCCAGCTTGCGCATCGGGAATAGCGACGATAGCTTGTTCTAATAACTGCTGGTAGAGGTCGTTACCGAGGTTACCTTGTAAAATATTACGGTTAATATCAATAAGCTTGCGGCGAAATTCAGCTAAACGCGTAAGCTTATCTGTAGCTTGCTGCTCGCGGCTAATATCTTGCACGAGTCCGGTAACACCAACGACGGTGCCATCTGCTGTTGTGAGGGGCACGTTATACCACTTACAGGTGATGATATTGCCATCCTGTGTGATGTTATTATTGACGTTATAGGTTGTTACTTTGCTGTTAAGTGTTACTTCCAAAACATCATTGATTTGGTCACGCTGGTCTGGTGGGACAAAGATAGTGTAGGACTGCCCTAACATGTCATCCTCAGTAAAGCCAAAAATAGCTTCTGCAGCGGAGTTCCACGTTAAGATTCGAAAGTCGTTATCCCACTCAATAATGCCCAAAGGACTTTGCTGACGCAGTAGCTCGAGCCGCCCCTTAGACTGCTTAAACGCTTTTTCTGCTTTGCGTTGTGCGCTAACATCAACCGCGTAAAGTAATAAGCTAGTCCCGCTAGAATAAATATGAACACTGAGCCAACTACCAAGAAACTGTCTTGACAATACTTCAAAGGTCACAATCTCACTAGACGCTGAGGCTTTTAACAGGTAAGGCTCAAAAATAGGGTAATCATGGGCAAACACTTTTTGACACGCTTGACCAATCAGCGTGTGGGCAGGCTTACCCACAGATTCAGCTGCGGTCCGACTCACACTTTGAATGTGCCAGTCTTGATCAAGTTCTACAAAGTAACCCACCATACTGCCAAGTACGGCGTTGTAGCGTTGCTGCAAACGCTCGAGCTCAGCAGCAAGCTGTTCATCAGATGCCTGCTGCAAGTTCGCATAAACCAAGTAGCTATCTTGTGAGAGTGTCTGTGTGTCTGGTATGGCACTTTGCTGAGAAGTATCTTCTACAGTCGCAGCAACTTCAGGACGATCTTCAGGGCGCTCCTCAGGATGATGTGGCCCAGCACTATCATCGTGCTTATCGTTACTCGTACGTGCTGCGCGTTTTTCATCCATAAGCTAAGGTGCCTCAATCATGCTGGCGAAACATTCAAAGAAAGATTTAATGGTATCTCTTTAACAGCGTTACCAATAGGCTATTTTTAGATTGTACCCCGTTTAACGTTGAGTCATAAACTTAGGAATGGTAAGGCAAAGGCTTTAATTCTACCTACACCACACAATTTCTATATGCTATCCAAAATATATCTTAAACATTGCCAAATTTGCACGTCACCCAAACTCTTAAGCAGTGGAAGTCAGCTTCTACGAAGGTGGTTTAAGCAAATGTCCATTTCACAAGATATTCGCCGTCTCAGACGCATACTACCTGCATCACAACTATCATAGCTTATCACCTATAGGAACACACACCCCCACACAGGCGAGGTGCCTCGTCAACACACCTCGCTAACTGAGACAGGGCTAGCCAATCTCCACAACTTCGTGAAGATACCTTCACACGACTGACTATCACCTTACGGAACTCGAGCATGAAATTTTTTAACATGATAGTCATTATATACGCGGCATCAACCCGTAATATTATTCATCAGATTAGATAGAATCAATATACTCGCCAAGCTTGCTCATCATAGATGCGCTTATTGAACACATGTTGAACTGAGTTTTAGCGGTACATCTTTCTAGGCAAGTTCTATCATAACTTTTAATCGCTTTATTATTTTACAGGAGGTAGATATGAAATGCACCTTGATTACACTATTACTCATTGGTTTAGGTCACCTAAGCAGTACCCATGCCAATGAGCTTGGCGATCTTGAAAACTATATGGGGCACGCTATCGCACTCCACAATACACTTAAATATGACGCGGATTTTAGCCATTTTGAGTACGTTAATCCAGACGCACCCAAAGGCGGCACGCTTAGGCTAGCGACCATTGGCACCTATGATAGTTTGCATCCATTTATTTTGCAGGGTAGTCCGTCAGTAGGCTTGGGGCTTATTTACGACACGTTACTGACGCGCTCGAGCGACGAAGCCTTTAGCGAATACGGGCTTCTAGCAGAGCGCGTTGAAGTTCCACCCGACGGCAGCTGGGTCGCTTTTTATTTACGCCCCGAAGCAACCTGGCACGACGGCGAGCCAATTACTAGTGAAGACGTTGTCTTTAGTTTTAATACCCTCATTACCGACGGGCATCCGTTTTATCAAAGCTACTACGGCAGCGTGGTTAATGCTGAGGCTATTGACGAGCACACCGTAAAATTTACCTTTGAAGGTGACATTAACAAAGAATTGCCACTCATTATGGGGCAACTTATTGTGTTGCCCGAGCACTACTGGCGCGAGCGGGATTTTACTGAGCCAACGCTCGAGCCACCCCTCGGCAGCGGTCCCTACCGCATTTTGGATGTCGATGCTGGGCGCGGCATCCGCTACGAACGGGTAGATGACTACTGGGGTGCTGACCTGCCTGTGAATGTGGGTAAAAATAATTTTGATGTCATCAGCTACGACTACTACCGCGATACAACTGTCTCTATCGAAGCTTTAAGAGCTTACGAGTACGACTTCCGCTCCGAAAACATCGCCAGAGAGTGGGCGACAGCCTACGACATTCCTGAAAAAGAAGAGGGGCTCTTTGCACAAGAGCTGATTCCTAACGAAAACAACCAAGGGATGCAAGCCTTTTGGTTTAATACCCGCCGCGATAAATTTGCAGACGCAAACGTGCGTGAAGCACTCGCCTATGCGTTTGACTTTGAGTGGACGAATGAAACGCTCTTTTTTGGACAGTACACCCGCACAGATAGCTTTTTTGAAAACAGCGAACTTGCCTCGAGCGGCCTGCCCACCGGCTTAGAGCTGGAAATCCTCGAGCCATACCGCGACCAACTGCCCGAAGACATCTTCACCACACCCTACGAACTGCCTGTTTCCGACGGATCTGGCACCATACGCGACGGCCTGCGCACTGCGAGGAGCTTACTGGCCGAGGCTGGTTGGGAGGTCCAAGACGGCGTCCTCACCAACACCGAAACAGGTGACGCTATGGAGATTGAGTTTTTACTTATTGACCCTAACTTTGAGCGGATTGTGGCACCGTTTATTCAAAACCTCGAGCGGCTTGGGGTTACTGCCACCATTCGCACCGTTGACCAAGCGCAATACCAAAACCTCGTACAGGATTTTGACTTTGACATCATTGTTTCTACCATGCGTCAGTCCCTAAACCCAGGTAACGAACAGCGCGACATGTGGTCAAGTGAGGTTGCCAACACCACCGGCAGCCGCAACTTAGCCGGCATTCAAGACCCTGTGGTAGACGCACTCATCGAAGACGTCATTAGCGCACCTGATCGGGAAACGCTCGTCGCTACCACCCACGCGCTTGACCGGGTACTGTTGAACGGGCATTACATCATTCCTCAGTGGCACATTGCCGCTTACCGACTGGCATTTTGGGACAAGTTTGGTCGCCCTGAAATTGCGCCCAAGTACAGCCTTGGCTTCATCACCTGGTGGATTGACGACGACAAACTCGCCGCCATCCAAGCTGCGAATTAAATCAAAGCAGGGTTGTTTCATGAAAACAGTTGTTGAGGTTACTCACATCACTAAGCTGAAGTCATCACCCAATGTGTCTTGTTTATCCGATGCTTGTTGCTCGCCAAATATATCGAGATGTGCTTATCAGACTGCATCACTTCCGTACATAGTCATATCGAGACTAAGCCGTCAAATGAGCTTAGGTTACTTTAATCGCCTCAACGTTCAACGAGGCATAGCATGTTAGCGTATATCGCCCGCCGCCTTATTCTGATACTTCCGACGCTGCTTGGCATCATGATTATCAACTTTTTGGTGATTCAAGCTGCGCCTGGTGGGCCAGTTGAACAAGCGCTTGCTCAGTTTCAAGGCAATGCCATGGACGCTACTGCCCGCATTAGTGGCGCGGGTAGTGGCGAAACCAGTAGTCCCACAGCTACGGAAGAAAACGATCTCCAAGACAACGTTGAACGCCGTTACCGAGGCTCAGAAGGCCTCGACGAGCAACTCATTGCTGAACTTGAAGCCCTCTACGGGTTTGACAAACCGCCTCATATCCGTTTTTTCCAAATGCTCGGTAATTACGCCCGCTTTAATTTTGGTGAAAGCTTTTTTAAGGGGCAACCTGTCACTAGCCTCGTACTGGACAAAATGCCGGTGTCTATCTCGCTGGGCGTGTGGACAACGCTGCTTGTTTACATTGTGTCGATTCCTTTGGGCATTCGCAAAGCCGTTAAAGACGGCACCCGGTTTGATGTGTGGTCGTCTACCCTAGTAATTATCGGCAACGCCATTCCGGGGTTTTTGTTTGCCATTTTGCTGATTATTATGTTTGCAGGTGGGCGCTATTTTGATCTGTTTCCGCTGCGCGGGCTTACCTCCAACAATTGGGAAGAGCTTTCTACCATCAGCAAAGTGCTTGACTACTTGTGGCACATCACCTTACCCGTTGTGTCGATGGTCATTGGGGGCTTTGCAGGTCTTACACTCCTCACCAAAAACTCGTTTTTAGAAGAAATCAACAAACAATATGTGATGACAGCGCGTGCCAAAGGTGCGCAAGAACGCAAGGTGCTCTATGGGCATGTGTTTCGCAACGCCATGCTCATTGTCATTGCAGGGTTTCCAAGTGCATTTGTAGGCGTGCTGTTTACAGGCTCACTACTGACGGAGATTATTTTTTCACTAGACGGCCTCGGCTTACTTGGTTATGAAGCAGCCCTTACTCGAGACTATCCGATTATGTTTGCCACCCTCTACTTTTTTACGCTTTTGGGGCTGGTCATGCAACTTATTGGCGACCTCACCTATACGGTGATTGACCCTCGCATTGACTTTGAAGCGCGGGAGGCGTAAGTGTGAGTGACCTTTCTGGCAATGTGCAGGCTCGAGCCGTCAATACCCAAGCCACCTCACCCGCAGATTTTCTCACTGGCGTTGTTGCCCCTGCACCACCTGACACCCGTGTACTGGGCGTGCGCGTCTCACCCCTTACCCTTAGACGCTGGGAAACCTTTAGAGCTAACAAACGCGGGTTTATAAGCCTTTGGATATTTTTAGTTTTGTTTGGTCTGTCACTGCCAGCAGAACTTATCGCCAATGACAAACCGCTCTACATCAACTACGCCGGGCAGCACTTTTTTCCTATTTTGCAAGCTTATCCAGAAACAGCTTTTGGCGGCGACTTTGAAACCGAAGCAGATTACCGTGACCCGTTTGTGCAAGAACTTATTGCTGAACGCGGTTGGACAGTTTGGCCGCTCATTCGCTCGAGCTACAACACGGTGAACTTTGGCTTACCCCAACCTGCCCCCTCCCCACCCAGCCGTGAACACTGGCTGGGGACAGACGACCAAGCGCGGGACGTGCTCGCGTGGCTCATCTACGGCGTGCGGTTAACCTTGCTGTTTAGCCTTATCTTGACAACCTTGAGTTCCATTGTTGGCATTGCAGCCGGGCTCATTCAAGGCTTTTTTGGCGGTTGGGTGGATTTACTGTTCCAACGCTTTATGGAAATCTGGGGCGGCATTCCCACGCTGTACTTGCTTATTATTTTGAGCAGTTTTGTGGAAACAACCTTTTGGGTGCTGCTCGGGTTTATGTTGCTATTTAGTTGGACAGGTCTGGTAGGCGTCGTGCGCGCTGAAGTGTTGCGCGCCCGCAACTTTGACTTTGTGCGTGCTGCCAAAGCGCTGGGCGTGCGCAACCGGGCCATTATGGTGCGGCACATTCTTCCTAACGCGCTGGTTGCCACCCTCACGTTTTTGCCGTTTGTGCTGGTGGGTGCAGTCACTGCACTTGCTTCGCTGGATTTTCTTGGCTTTGGGCTGCGGGTGGGCGCGCCCTCACTGGGTGAGCTACTCAACCAAGGCAAAACTAACTTGCAAGCGCCTTGGCTTGGGATTACTGGGTTTGTGACGCTAGCAACCTTATTAACGCTGCTTGTATTTATTGGTGAGGCTGTTCGGGATGCGTTTGACGTGCGCAAAACGCTTGGCCGGGCCGTAATGACACCCTCATCTGATGAGCTTCTAGAAGGTGAACCTGCGTGAGTTTACTGGAGATTAAAGGGCTCGAGACCCACTTTCGCCTCAGCAGTGCAGGTGACGGTGATACTGGCATTGTCAAAGCGGTACGTGGTGTGTCCTTAACGATCAACAAAGGCGAAACTGTTGCTGTGGTGGGTGAATCCGGCTCAGGTAAGTCCACACTTGCACGCGCCATTTTGCAACTGCTACCTTACCCGCAAGCTTTCCACCCCAGTGGCAGCATCCAACTCAATGGTCAAGAACTTTTAGGTGTGCCAGCAAGCACCTTACAGCAGGTGCGCGGCGGCCGGGTTGGCATGATTTTCCAAGAGCCGATGACCTCGCTTAACCCGTTGCAAACGGTGTCCACTCAGATAGCTGAGGCTGTGCGCATACACCAAAAACTAACGAACAAGCAAGTTAACGCACATGTTTTAGAGTTGCTCGAGCGTGTCCAACTTCCTGACCCTAAACGCTACGCCAAAAGCTACCCCCATCAACTTTCTGGCGGGCAGCGGCAACGGGTCATGATTGCCATGGCGCTTGCCAACAACCCCGACCTTCTCATTGCCGACGAACCCACCACCGCGCTAGATGTCACGATACAAGCCGAGATTTTAAGCCTCATCGCAGAATTACAGCGCGAGCTAGACATGGCTGTGCTACTCATCACCCACGACCTCAACTTGGTGCGGCACGTGGCGGATCGGGTTTATGTGATGACCCAAGGGCGGGTGGTTGAGCAAGGACCTACCCAAACTATTTTTGAGCGCCCACAACACGCGTACACGCAAACACTCCTTGCAGCTGAACCCACAGGTGAGGCTGGCCCAATTGACATAACCGCAGACACAGTTATTGAGGCAGCTAATATTCACGTGCGCTTTGACATTCGCCGTGGGCTGTTGCGGCGCAGTGTGGGCTACGTACCTGCTGTCGATGATGTCTCCATCACCTTGCGGGCTGGGCAAACCATTGGCGTTGTGGGTGAGTCTGGCTCGGGCAAAACTAGTTTAGGACTAGCATTATTGCGGCTTATTAGCAGCGATGGGCGCATCATCTTTTACGGGCGTGACTCTTATACTACTGGGCAAGAACTCCATAACTTGGGTACCAACGCCTTACGCCCCCTGCGGCGCGACTTGCAGATTGTTTTTCAAGACCCTTACAGCTCGCTCAGCCCGCGCCTCAGCGTGTTTCAAATTATTGAAGAGGGCTTGCTAGTTCACAAACTCGCTGGTGATTACGACGCCCGGCGGCAGCGGGTGGCACGGGCTTTAGTTGAGGTTGGTCTTTCCCCCACGGTCATGGACCGCTATCCTCACGAGTTTTCAGGCGGTCAGCGCCAGCGCATTGCCATTGCCAGGGCGATGGTTCTAGAACCGCGTTTTGTGATTTTAGACGAGCCCACTAGCTCACTGGATATGACTGTTCAAAAGCAAATTTTAGAGCTTTTACAGAGTTTGCAAGAGCGACATCAACTAGCCTATATGTTCATTAGCCACGACCTGCGGGTGGTGCGGGCGCTTGCCAACGAACTTGTGGTGATGAAAGATGGGCGCGTGGTCGAACAAGGGCCTGCTGCTAATATTTTTGCTAGTCCACAACATAGCTACACGAAGAGTTTGCTCGCCGCCGCGTTCGACACAGTTGCGTTGCATGACTGACGTGTTTCATCAAGCTGTTACCAGATGAACACACCGATGGGTACAAGGGCCACTCTTTATAGGTACAACTACTGTATACAATGAGAGGGTTCTTACTCTAGGCACGTTTAACTTCAGAACTAATGTTAACTCACATTGAACGCGCGACCTCGATACTTGATTAATCTCGAGCTGCCTTCAAGCCTAGGTCGTTTTGATAAGGCATACCCGAATATAGTTAGGCAACAATGGTTACAGCAAGCCTCAGGAGGCATGTCGTGCTCAAACTTATCCTTGTTGGCGTGTTAATCGCTGGACTTTTAGCAGCCCTTGCTAAAGTGAATGCTTGGCTTGTTAAGCGCTACCAGCACGTGCCTGACCCAACGGGTTATTTTGCTAACGTACGTGGTCAAGCGCTTTATGCCAAAGTGAGCGGCAACGTGATTGGTGAGGGTGTGTCTGTACTTATGCTCACCGACGCAGGCGTGCCGTCTGCTATCTGGTGGCCCTTACAAGACGCCCTAATGCGCACTGCACCTACCACCATGAGCTGCCTTAGCTATGACCGACCTGGTTTAGGCTGGAGTAAAGGCAACCCCAGTCGGGCGGGTCAAGCTGCTCAAGATTTGCGGGCGCTGAGCACAGCACTTAAACTCGAGCCACCTTATGTTCTTGTAGCAGACGGCTACGGCGCGCTAATTGCGGCCCACTTTGCCAGCCAATATCCAGACGACACTCGTGGTCTTGTCCTCACTGAGCCTTACGTGCCACCTTCTGCCTTGCGCACGTTAGTCGATAAACGCACATACACGCGCTTGTTTGCGCCGGGGGCACTGAGTATAGGCTCGAGCGTCCTCGCCCG
>JBCCBI010000046.1:0-18798 GCA_039034155.1 Deinococcota bacterium
AACTCAAAAGCATTCTTTTGTCATACAAAATTGTCGATACAAAAACAAACATAGCTGCCGAGCAACAGGTTAGTATGCAGTAGTGCTATTCGTGGATAAGATGTTCAAGAATATAAGTCATACTCTATCTTGATACGTCCACATGAAGGAGCTAGGCATGCGCACACTACAAGGGTACAAATCATATTGTACAGCTTTAAGCAAAGTATACTTACAAAAAAATGTCAACCATATTCTTTTAAATTTGTGGAATGTTGTTTTGCTAGCTAGTTTATTAATGCTAACAGGTTGCACGCCCGCTGGATCTGTATCACGAGCCCAACCCCCTGCCTATGTTGGCAGCAATGCAAATACAGTGGCAACGCCTCCTGTAACTGCTGCAATTGTAGTTGGTGAAAGCTTAAGTCGGCCCTATTCACCACCTTTAGTTGATGCTATTTACACCAGTACCTTGGTGCAATTGCGCAGACATCCTTTTTTTCGTCCGCGCTTAATTCTAGTTGAGCGAAGTCAACTGGATAGCATTTTAGAAGAGCAAAGCCTTGGTGCTAGCGGTGTTGTAAACCTGTCAACAGCGCCCCAAATTGGTAACGTGCTGGGCGCACAAAAGTTTATCTATGTTGAGCTTTTAGAAGCAGATGCCAATCGTACAGGTGCCAGTTTAAGTAGGACGCCCGTGGGTACAGTAAGTGCCACGGGCTACCGTACTAATGTGTCTGTGTCGATGCGTTTAGTGGATACTGAAACAGGGCAGTTAGACGCGCTGGGTTTTGCTAGTGATGAAGCCTTTGTGCCAGAAAGTGTTGTTTTGAACGGACTTCGGGCAGGTGTGTCTGAGGTAGACAGTGCAATTATTGAGTTGCTCGAGAACGCTATTTTCAAAGCAGCTAACGACCTCGCCATTGATTATGACCTCAACTGATTGTGACCTTAACTGAGCTAGCCCCAGCTGTATTTCAGTGAAGTAATAGCTATCCCAGACGATGCTTACTCATATCGTCTTAACCTCTACTTCAGCTCGTTAACTAGTAAACACAGCCGTAAGTAACTCTGTCTTAACTTGAATGAACATTGCTATCCCTATAGACGTTGACAGGGTAATGACACAGTCAGACTCTTTTAGCTTTGTAGAGGATACATCTAAATACACTATTATTAAAACACAATGTCGTTTATTAAAACACAATGTCGTTGAGGAGGCGTTGATCGTCATGATTGCAGTCATATTCACAAAACGTTGGCATTTCTTGAGATTCTTGAGTGTAGCCATGCTGCTACTGGGACTAAACGGTCTAGCACAGGCGCAGCTCTCACTTGCACAAATAGACAGTGACGATTTTTTAATTGAGACTATTGAATTGGAAGATGCCGAACCTGGCCAACAAGCCGCCGTCAACTGGTCGACAGGGGAAGTTCGGGTCACGGGTGTAGGGCAGGCTGTGGGTGGTATGACACCAGCCCAGGGGCGACTGGTCGGCGGACGCCAAGCGCGAGAAAATGCGCTTATGTTACTTAATCAAGTTGTACGTGATGTTGAGATTGTCAATGGCGTAACCATCGGTGATTATTTAGCTCAAGAAGAATCACTAGAAGCCCCGTTTATAGAGGCTATTCTAAGCGCCCAATTCATTGAAGATAGCGAAACAAGTGACTTTGTCCGTAACGCTAACATCGGTACCACAACGGTGACCATCGACGCCAGCGTGCAACTTTATGGCGAAATGTCTATCAGCGCGCTAATTTTACCTAGTTTTCAAGAGTTTTATGATTGGGCAGACGCTCAGCCAGAACATAACTTACCGTTTGTTGTCGCCGAGCTGGACGACCTCAGTTGGCAAGCAAGTGCTGTGCAAGTTGAAGGTAATTACACAGGTCTAGTAATTGATGCCAGCGCGTTTGGCGTTAATCCAGCTATGTGCCCTGAGATTATGTTTGATGGCGGTATGGAAGACGGTGGGCAAAAGATTTATGGCATTGGGTCAGTTGATCGTAGTCAACTTGGTAGCCGTGGGGTGGCAACCTACTTTGGTCGTGTGACGGGTGCCAGCAGCGACCCACGTGTAGGAGACAACCCGCTGGTAATTCAAGCACTAGGGATTGAAGAACGTAACGGCGTGCTCACAGGGCACCCGATTATTAGCCCCGAAGATGCGCAGCGCATTCGCCTCGAGAATGATCTGACCGGTTTCCTTGAAGATGGTGGCGTAACCGTAGCAAGTCGCAACGTCATTTTAATTATGACCGAAGACGGCACAGACGTATTTGCGAGCCGTTAGCGTCAACTTGTACTACCCTCAGATTTAAGCTGAGGATGGTGCTCGAGCCACTGCCTCAACCTTATTAACGAAACACCTTGAAGTACCTCGAGTTCAGATTCTTGCTCGTCACCATAAACTTCTAATACAACGCCACTTGTAGGCGTCTCTAAGCGGCTTGCTACGTCTCGGCGAGCCGCTTGATCTTGGTTAAGATCGATAAACTCGTAAGTAATCTTCTGCTGGTCAAAAAAGCGCTTGGCCACCTCACAGGGCCCGCAACCTTCAACGCCGTAGATGATAAGTGTGGTCACGTTGTACTCCTGATTTGATGCGGGATATTCAAGTGTGTCGCTATGCTGCCTACATTTACAAAACATGATAGGTTAGGCAAGGTTTAGCTCGAGCAAGTGGCACTTACCTGAATATGTTTTAGGTTGATTAAGGATGTGGCTCGAGCAATTGCCATTACCATCATGTTCACAAACAAACTTTCTAGCTTGATAGTTGAAGCATCAGCAAAGCCATACAGCTGTCGTCAATGCTTTAGTGATTATCTGATGCTACTATCAACTGCCATGATATCAAAAGGCTATGTTAGTTAGGCTTATCCAACAAGGAGTACATCGCCATGAGACAAAACCGCAGCCCTCAAGAACTGCGTGATATTCGCATTACACCCGGCTACAGCATGCACGCTGAAGGCTCCGCCTTGGTGGAGTGGGGCAATACCAAAGTGCTTAGCACACTGACTATTGAAAGTAAATTACCGCCCCATTTACGCGGTAAAGGTAATCAAAGTGGTTGGCTCACAGCTGAATATGCGCTGTTGCCACGCAGTACCTCCGAACGTAGTCAACGTGAGCGCTTATATGCTAGTGGTCGCACTCAAGAAATTCAGCGTCTGATTGGCCGAGCCCTGCGCACCGTGGTGGATTTGTCACTATTTAACGGTAAAACCCTCACTATAGATGTTGACGTGTTACAAGCAGACGGAGGCACGCGCTGTGCAGGGATTTTGGCGGGCTACGCAGCCTTACACCATGCTGCCAACAAGCTCATTATGAAAGGCACTCTAGACGAGTGGCCACTCAGTTTTGAGATGGCGGCCGTAAGTGTTGGGTTGGTTAAAGGTGAACCTCTGATTGACCTCGAGTACAGTGAAGATTCTCTGGCTGAGGTTGACCTTAATGTGGTTGCAACCAGCGACGGTAAAATTGTTGAAGTTCAAGGTGGTGGCGAAGAAACGCCCATTGACGCTGAGATATACGTGCAACTCGTTGCTTCTGGCATTACAGCGGTGAAACACATCGTCACCACGGCGAAAGCCCAACTGGCATGAACTGGGTACTAGCTTCTGCCAATCCAGGTAAATTGCGCGAATTTCAGCACGCGTTGCCAGACTTACCGCTGGCGACCATCGAGGCTTACAACATCAAGGAACTGCCGGAAGAAACAGGCGAGACCTACGAAGCCAACGCCATCATCAAAGCAACTTATGTGTGTGAGCAAACCGGGCAGCCGGCACTAGCAGATGATTCTGGGCTCGAGGTCGACGCCCTAGGTGGTGCCCCTGGGGTTTACTCGGCGCGCTTTGGCAATAAAGATAGTGATGCCGAGCGCGTGCAACACTTACTTACCAAAATGCAGGAAAGTGGTAACGAAACCCGTGAGGCACGGTTTATGTGCGTGCTGGTTGTGGCCTTCCCAGATGATACCCTTATTACTAGCCGGGGGCTTTGTTACGGGAAAATTTTAGAAACTCCTCGCGGTGAAGGTGGGTTTGGCTACGACCCAGTATTTTTGAGTGATGACCTCGGCAAGACCTTTGCAGACGCGAGCCTCGAGGAGAAAAGGACCATCAGCCACCGCGGCCAGGCCTTGCGCGGGTTACGTGAATGGCTGGCAACAGATGACGGTCATACCAAAACACAAAAGTGGCGCGCTGTTGAGTAGTGCTTTGTGACTACGTTGATGATGTTGTGCTTTGCCTCGTTGATACCTTCAGTGAGGTTGAGTGACACACATTCATCAGTGTGCTTAAAAGATGTGCTGTTAGAAAGAGTGCATCCTCAAACGTGTAGCTTCTAAACGTGCTAGAACAACGCCATCACTTTTCAACAGGTTTTGAGGTCTCATCAGCATCTTCGGCAGATTTGCCGTCGTGCTTTTTAAAAAAGCCTTTAATGCGCTCCACAATGGTTTCGTGCGGTTCAATGTGTTCAGACATTTCCGTGGCGTAAGCCTCGAGCAACTCACGTGCTTTGGGGGTAAGTTTGCTAGGTATAGCAACTTGGGCTGTCACAATGAGGTCGCCAAAGCCTATTCCTCTTAGTCTGGGCATCCCTTGACCACGCAATTTGAACGTCTCACCTGGTTGGGTGCCTGCAGGTACGGTGAGCGCCTCAGTTTCATCCATTGTAGGAATTTCAAAGGCGCTGCCTAAGGCCGCTTGGGCCATACCCAAATTGAGCTTGTAGTGGAGGTCATCGGTATCACGCGTGAAGTGCTCGTGTGGTTTCATGCTTATGTACACGTACAAGTCGCCTTGTCTGCCGCCATCAACACCCACATTACCTTCTTGGGGAACGCGTAAGCGGTAGCCACCATCAATGCCTTTGGGTAGGGTGACACTCACTGCCTCAGTTGCATGAACGCGCCCCTCACCCATGCACTTGCCGCAAGGTGTGGGCACAACTTCGCCGCGGCCGCGGCAGGTTGGGCAGGGTTGGGTGGCCATGACGGTGCCAAAAAAAGATTGAGATTGAACCCTAACTTGTCCTACACCGCCGCAGGTGTCACATGTTTTTTTAGGCGCACTTCCCGGCTCAGCGCGGTTGCCGTTACAGCGGTCACAGACAATTAAACGACGCACTTGTACGTCGGTAGTAGCAGCTTCTCGGGCTTGCTCGAGGCTAATGGTGAGGTCAGCTTCTAAATCTTCACCGTCGAACCCACGCTGAGTGCGCATGCCACCTCTGCCGGCAGCAGCACCGCCAAAGACAGAAGCAAAAATATCAAAAATATCGCCTGAAAACTGGGCTTGCGGGTCAGCCGTACCAAAGCGGTCATAGCGGGCGCGTTTGTCAGGATCAGAAAGAACTGCATAGGCTTCATTGAGCTGCTTAAAGGTTTCTTCAGCTTGTTGATCGCCAGGATTGCGGTCCGGGTGGAATTTAAGCGCTAACTTGCGATACGCTGATTTAATCGTTTTTTGGTCGCTATCCTTGGCTACGCCAAGCAACTCGTAATAATCCGTCGCCATATCTTGACGAGTATACCCGTAGCTGACGCAGTGCCTTGGTATAATCCAACGCTTTTAGTAAGTTGTCTGTATAGGTTCAGTTAAATGAGATTATAGGCTTCGTCGACAAAACATGCAGACTTAATGACTGTTCTTATAAAAGTTAGCTTAAAAGGCGAGATAACGCCTTGTTGAACATGCCTTGTTAAAAATATGTCTTTGCTGCCGTCGTGCCTAGCTCAATGAGGATGACTTTGACTACTACTCAATTTTATCAGCGCCTATATTTACAAGCTGTCGAGGTCATCAACTCTAAACGCGATTAAGTTCAATGACTTAAAGGGATCGCCTAGTGAATTTAAATCGCCTAGTGAATTTAAGATAATAAGTCGCCATCACTTTTGAGGAGATACTATGCCTAACGTTGCAGTTCTCGGTTGCGCTCATATTCATACACCTCGCTTTGTTAGCATGATGAACGCCCGCAGTAATGTACAGGTCAAGTACGTTTGGGATCATGATATGGCCAGGGCGGCTCGAGTCGCGCAAGATTTGGGCAGCAGCACAGCCAATACCATTCAAGACGTGCTAACAGATGCACGAGTTGAGGCCATCATCATCTTGTCTGAAACCAACCGCCACGAAGACATCGTCATAACAGCAGCCAACGCAGGCAAACCTATGTTTGTTGAAAAACCGCTAGGTATGGATGGTCCCAGTGCAGCACGCATGGCTGAGGTTATTCAAGCGAATAATGTCCTTTTTCAAACAGGCTTTTTTATGCGCGGGCAAGCCATCTATCAAACCCTCAAACAACACATTGCTGAGGGTAATTTTGGCAAGCTCACCCGGGTGCGGGGTAGTTTTGTGCATCATGGCGCACTGGCAGGCTTTTTTGACACCGAGTGGCGCTGGATGGCCGACCCGGCTCAAGCAGGTGTAGGCGCTTTTGGGGATTTGGGCGCGCACGTGCTGGATTTACTGTTGTGGTTGTTACGAGACGGTGCAGGCGAGGTTCGCAAGGTGACAGCAGTGTTGGACGACGGTACAGTGCGTTACCCTGACTGTGACGAACTTGGTGAGGGGTTACTTCGTTTTGAAAGTGGGCTTATTGCTAGTTTAGCAGCCGGTTGGAACGATCTTGCCAATCCCTTGCCGCTCGCGCTTTATGGTACTGAAGGGCAAGCTTACGTAGTAGGCAGCACACTATATATACACAGCACTAAACTAGGAACAGATGGTCCCACAGCTTGGACAGACCTAGCGCCAGCGCTACCTCATGCATTTGAGCTTTTTTTAGACGCGCTCGAGGATAAAGATGTTCCGCTAGTGACAGCTCAGGAAGCTGCTTATAGCGCACACGTGATGGATATGCTTTACCAGAGCGCTAAACAGGAACGGTGGCTCGAGCTAAAGCAGGTATCATCTGATTAACGACCATTACCAAGCAATGTGATGTCATGGATAAATGCCTTCGTAGCGATATTGGCATTCATTGGACACAGTTACCGCTTACGTGTGATAATCCGCGTTAATCCGCACGTACTCCGCACTTAAATCACAGCCCCAAGCTTGCCCGTGACCCTCACCTGCGGCTAAATCGACCTCAATCTGTAAAGGGTCGTGCTGCATTTTGGCGGAAACATGGGCAGCGTCAAACTCGAGCGGCTGCCCTTCAAAAAGAGGCTCAGCTTGGACCACAATGCGTACGCGGTCGAAGTCAGCTTCAACGCCTTCTTGACCGATGGCACTTAAAATACGCCCCCAATTAGGATCGTTGCCGTGGGCAGCGGATTTAACTAAGGGGCTTCGGACAATAGCCCTTGCAGCGCGACGGGCTGCGTCATCATCCTGTGCGCCTGTGACGGTCACGCTAATGAGTTTGGTGGCACCTTCGCCGTCTCTAGCAATTTTTTGAGCAAGGTTTTGGCAGACGGATAAGAGGCCTTGCTCGAGTTCATCTAAGTTAGCCTCACGCTGCCCACTACTCAGTGCAAGCGCCATATCATTCGTAGACGTATCGCCATCTACCGTAACTTGATTAAAACTTTGGGCAATGACCCGTTGCCACATGGTTCTTAGTGTGTCCTGCTCAACCTTGGCGTCGGTCATGACAAACGCCAGCATGGTGGCCATGTTGGGGTGAATCATGCCGGAGCCTTTGGCGATACCGACGATACTTGCGCCTTTGGATAATGTGACGCCAGCTTGTTTGGGTACTAAGTCTGTTGTCAAAATCGCCTCAGCAGCAGCGTCGGACGTGTCCTCAAGTGTGTTGGTGAGGTTGGGTAGGGTGGTTTTGATGCCTTCTAAAAGAAGTTGATGACCAATCACGCCAGTGCTGGCGGTAACAACCTCATCACGCGTTAGGTTGAGGTTGTTAGCAGTGAGGTCGGCGAGCTGGCTGTTGCGGGTTGTGCCTTCTTGACCTGTGGCACAGTTGGCGTTGCCGCTGTTGATGATGACGGCACGTATAGGTTTACGGGTTTGCTCGAGCCCTTGATTGCGCACGACACATGCAGCTTTCACGCGGTTAGTGGTGGCTGTAAGCGCCCAAACTGAAGGTGCGTCACTGACAATCATGGCTAGATCAGGCTTGCCACTTGCTTTGATGCCTGCTGCTGCGCCAGCGCCACGGAAGCCTGCAGGTAACTTCATGGATAAACGGCCTCAGTAAATAGTCCAAGCGTTTCGTCAAATCCTTGCATCACATTAAAATTTTGTACGGCTTGCCCGGCTGCGCCTTTACCAAGATTGTCTTCTGCTGCAAAGGCCACAATATGCCCGCTGCGTTCGTCTACCCGCACGCTGATGACCACACGGTCACTGCCATAGGTGGCTTTGGTGGTTGGCAGAGCTTCTTGCACAGTAATAAGTGGGTCGTTTTGATAGAACTGGTGATAGAGCTCGAGCACATTCTCCGTCGTCAAACGTTCACCACTGGCAAGCACATCTGTCTCAGGATGCGTATAACAACTTGCCAAAATCCCTCGAGTCATCGGGACTAAGTGCGGACTAAAACTGATGACCGGCCTGTCTACCTCAGCATGAGACGGGGTATGAGTTTGCGCGTGTTTACCAAACGCACGTGCGCGTCCTAGAGATAACTCAATTTCAGCTGTGTGGCGGTGCGTGCCTGCCACCTTATAGGGAATGACATTTTCATTCAGTTCGCCAAAGTGCGTTCCCATACTTGCACTGCGCCCAGCACCAGAAATACCTGTCACAATGTTAGTGATGGTGTGTTTACCCAGCAGGCCGTGTGCTGCCAGCGGTAAAAGTGCCAGTGCGCCCGCAGTTGCATTACAACCGGGATTTGCTACAAATGACGCACCTTTAATTTCCTCGCGGTGCAGTTCAACCAGCCCATAAACCGACTGCGCATAAACATCTGGGTGGCTGAGGTCGTGACCGTACCATTGTTTGTAGTCGCTCGCAGGCAAGCGAAAGTCTGCGGCTAAATCAATCACTGTTTTGCCAGCTCGCACGGCTTTGGCAACCAAGTCAGACACGCTGCCGTGAGGAGCGGCTGAAAAGAGGACATCGCAACTGTCCACAACCTCATCGCCATTTGCAAACAAGAGGTCTTCAGCAAACTCTTGCGGGTCAAACTGCGGCCAACAAGCAGTCACAGGCTTACCTACATATTGCCGACTAGCAATGCCCACAACCTCTGTGTTTGGGTGACGCTGCAAGCGGCGCAATAACCCGCTACCACCGTAGCCGCTAGCACCTAAAATGCCAACGTTGAACGTTTCTGTGTTTGTGGCTGAGGGCGTCTCGAGCGGTCTTGTTTGTACAGTCATGAACAACCATCCTCGTTAGATCAAGTTGACTTGAGATTGATGTGGTTGACGTGTCGGCTGAGCGAACTATTTGATGAGCTTGCCTCAACTCAAGCATCTGATGTCACAACAATACTACGTGTACAGGTTGTGATGAACGTCTGTTGGAAGAATAGCTGTTACGTGGACGTTGATACGTAGACGTTGAGAGGTGGGCTCGAGCCAACAGCCTCACCCTAACAGTGCAACCAGTAAGCCCTTTTGCGCGTGCAAGCGGTTTTCAGCTTGGTCGAACACCACACTACGCGGGTTGTAGAGGACATCTTCTGTGCATTCTTCGCCATAATGTGCGGGTAAGTCGTGCATAAACACACCTGTTGGCGCAAGGTCAGCTAGCCAATCTGTTGTTACGGTGTAACCTGCAAAAGCTTTTAGCCGCGCTGCCGTTTCTTCTTCCTGCCCCATCGACGTCCATACGTCTGTGTAGAGCACATCGGCACCTTGGACCGCTTCCCTGGGATCATGGCTTATGTTGATGGTTGCGCCTTTATCTCGTGCTGCTGCCACAATGTTCGCGTGAGGTTCGTAGCCTTCCGGACAGGCAACGGTGAGGGTTGTTCCCGCAAGTAGCGCTGCGTAAATATGTGAATGAACAACGTTGTTACCATCACCGACAAAGACAACATGCAAACCGTTTAGCTCGCTAAAGGTTTCACGTAGCGTGAGGTAATCCGCTAAAAGCTGGCACGGGTGAACTAGATCGGTGAGGCCGTTAATCACTGGGACGCTCGCGTGCTGGGCAAGCATTTCAACTGTGCTGTGCGCAAAAGTACGCGCCATGATGCCGTCGAACCAGCGCTCTAAATTACTGGCAACATCTCGCAAAGACTCACGCTTGCCAATGCCCACAAATTGCTGGTCAAGTAACACCGCGTGACCGCCAAGTTGGAACATGCCAACATCAAATGTGGAGCGGGTGCGTAAAGACGGTTTTTCAAACAACATGGCAAGGCTTTTATCAGCTAGGGCATGTACTTGCTCGCCTTGCTTGACGCGCTGCTTAATATCCGCAGCAATGTCTAAAATCTCAAAAAAGGCATCTGGACTAAGGTCGTTGAGTGAGACGAGATCGCCGCCGCGTAAACTGCTTTGATAGTTGCCCTGTGCGAGTGATTGAGGTTGGCTAAGAACTGTGTCTGAGGGTGTCATGAAACCTCCCGATATCGAGTACCCGATGTTGAGTACCTGCATAAGTATTTATGCGTGAAGGCTCAATAATACCCAAAATGCTTGCACAATTAAAAGCCCAAGAGACCCAAATACCATGCCATGAGGGGACGACCTACAAATAACGCCAAGAGTCCAGACAGTGCCAGATAAGGTCCAAACGGGATGATTTTTGCGCCGCTTAAAAAACGGCTGATGATACCGCCGACGGCACCCACAATAAATGACAAAAACAAGGCTACTAAGACAAGTTGCCAGCCTAAAAACGTTCCTAGGACAGCAGCCAGTTTCACATCTCCAAAACCCATGGCGATAGGTTCATCGTCGGCGTTTACATTGAGGCTCGAGCTACTCGAGGTATCAACTATCTTATGCGCCTCATCACCCTTCTGTTTGAAATTTGCAGTCTGCTCTGTTGATGTAAGGTCATTGGTAATGCTGTTAGCACCGTTAACTTCATCTGTTTCAGGTAAGGTACCCTCAGCGATAAATTTTAAGGGTGTTGGAGAAGTAGACACAGCCTCAACTTGTCCCGTTAGCTCCATCACCCACCAGTACAGCGCACCTAGCACAGCCGCTGCTCCTGCCGCTGCCGCACTACCTAACAAGCCAGTTTGTACATCAATAAAAGGATGCCACGGCAAGGCTATGAGGCTAAGCCCCCAAAGTCCGTAAATGATGGGTTCTGGTATGCGCCAAATGCGTTTTGTGACAGCGTTAAGAATGACCGACATAAGCGCGACAGCAAGTCCTAGCCACACACCACCGAGTGCGCCTGCTAGAGCAGCGATATTCACCTGATCCATGCCAACTGGAAACAGTCGCTCGGCAGTATCTTGGAAGCGTCGCAACGCCAGTGACCCCACCCTATTGATGAACGCAATGCAACCTGCTGCAAAGGCAGCGCCAAAGACAGCCTCAGATACACTAGGTAAATTACTAAAAGGACTGTAAAGAAACGCGCCCAAAATACCTACTGCTGTGGCTGGCAAGGTCAGACTGTCGGGTAGTAAATAGTGGTCGATGTCAATCATAGACATCATGAGGAGCATCGCGTAGAGCGCCAGCAGAGGGAGGACAGTCGCGTTAAACAAAAGTGCTGGAAAACGCCACGCAAGCAGTACAAACCCTAGCGCCATAATGCCTTCGATGATTGGGTAGCGCGCCGAGATAGGCACGCGGCATTTGCGACAACGCCGTCCAAGGGCTAGCCACGAAAAAATAGGCACCAAGTCCCACGGTTGTAAACGGTAGTTGCAGTTGGGACAGCTCGAGCCTGGAAATACCACCGACCGCCCCGCTGGCACTCGGAAGATAACCACGTTGGCAAAACTACCCACAAGCGCACCAAGCACGCCAGCCAAAATAAGTGAAAACGCCGTAAATCCTATAAACACGTTTTAAGTATAGCCTCACAAACGCACACGTATACACATTTGAGGCTATATCTTGGGATGCTCTTGGCACTTCGCTCACGATGCTTTCATCTTCACATCGCCTCTATGATTTGAGTGCTAACATGGCAACCATGTGGAAATTAACAACCCTTTTACTAGCTGGTTTATGTGTGTTTTTTGTGCTGCGTCCAATAAATCTTGAAGCCCAACAAACGGCTGGTGGTCTCGTGTTTGTCAATACAGCTGAGCTTTTTAGAGCTCACCCTGCCGGGCAAGCGGCTGCTGACGTACAACAGCGCGCCAACGATGAACTCGGCGGCTTGCGTGAAAGCATTGAGCCCCTGGCTCAAAAATTGGCCTCGGGTCAAGTGCTGAGTGCTGAAGAACGCGATTCTTATGATCTGTTTCGCCGCTCCATTGAAACAACTAGCGAACGCTACCGCCAAGAGTTTGAACAAGCTGCCGCGCCCGCCCAAGCAGACATTCAAGCTGCTATAGATGTTGTTGCTCAAGAAAACGGCTACGGTGTTGTTATGGATGGTAACGTTGCTGGGCAAACTGGGGTGGGCTTAGTTGTCTTTGCTGCTGAAGGGTTAGACATTACCCCGTTGGTGGTGCGCCGTATTCGTTAAAGACGTCAACTAACTAACTTGTAAGCATCAGTAAAAATTAATCTTTATCGATAATCCCTGCGAGGTGATGACCTTAGCAGGGATTTTTTTGGTGAGGATGTGAACATTCACTAAAGTGGAGATCGTCAGCATAAAACTAGCAACATTATGTCGCCACTCGTTAAGCACATTGAGATGTCTTCGTACCCTCTCAACTTCCTAAGAACTTGATTTATCTATCTGAAACCCTTGTGTTGCTAGAAAAGCTTTATCATCCTCAGTTAACGCTACTTTAGAAAGCATATCTGGGCGTCTCTCAAGCGTACGAAGCAGCGCTTGCTCCCGCCGCCAACGGGCAATGTTAGCGTGATGACCACTCATAAGTATGTCTGGGACGTTCTCACCAACAAACGCCATAGGGCGCGTGTACTCAGGGTAATCCAGCAAACCTGTGCTGTGTGAGTCTTGCTGGTGGCTGTCAGCATCTCCCAAAACGCCGGGTTGCAAACGGGCAGTTGCTTCAATGAGCGCCAGTGCGGCAATTTCACCGCCCATAAGCACGTAATCGCCAATGCTAACTTCACGGGTAACTAGGGATTCTGCTCGAGCATCAAAGCCTTCATAGCGCCCAGAAAGTAAACATAAGTGTTGCTTTTGGGCGAGATCTTCAACAAGTTTTTGTGTAAGCGGTTCACCGGCTGGGGTGAGCAAAATAATTGCATCTGGTGGAGGAGGGGTTTGCTGAACAACTTCTAACGCCCGCGCTACAATATCTACCCGAATGACCATGCCCGCGCCACCGCCATAAGGCGTGTCATCAACGGTTTTGTGTTTGTCAGTAGCAACATCTCGCAAATTATTTAAGCGGATGTCAATAAGACCATCCCGAACGGCACGTCCAAGTAGCGCCTCATTGCACCAAGGTTCAAGTAACTGGGGAAACAGAGTAAGAACAGTGTAGATCATTTAGCTGTTGGAGGTAAGCTCGAGCAATCCCTCAGGTGGGTTGTTAATATGAACGCCCTCAGCATCAATCTCAACATAATCAGCCTGCAATGGGAGCATGTGCTCGATACCTTCAGAGGTGGCAATTACCAATAGGTCTTGCCCTCCCGCTGCTAAGACTTCAACAACCTCACCTAGTAGCTCACCATCAAGATACGTTGTAAGGCCAAGCAGCGCGTTTGTGTAGTGCGTTGCGTCATCTTCTGGAATATCTTCCAAGTACGCATAAACGTCTTGATTGACCAAGGGTGCGGCGTACTTGATGTGCTCAACGCGTTCCAAAAACACCACTGTCCGCTTGCCTTTGGGGTGCGTTTTAAGCACCTGACGGCACCCTAAGCTCACCACAAAAACCTTCGGCAGGGTTGCGATAAGGGCATCCTCAGCTGGGCTGAGGCCATAAAAGTGCAATCCACCTTTAAGACCAAAGGTTTTACCTAGCCTGCCAATGTGCAAACTATCTTCGGGTGGTTCGTAGTAGAGATTCATAAGGTCAGTGTTTTGAAAAGCACGTTGACATCAAATTGGCATCATATTACTTGAGAGAATGTCCATGACTTGAGATAAACGGAGCGTCAATATTACGTTAAAGAGCTTCTAAAGAAAAAAGCAGCCTGATAGAAGGCTACTTTTACGAATATCATCAAGGATGTTGATGCAGTTATAAGCTTGCGCTTGTCAGTCAATCAGTTGTACTTCAACGCGCCCTTGACCTTCAGCTGCAGCTCTAGCAAGGGTACGAATACTACTGATAACTCGCCCACCACGGCCAATAATACGCCCGCTGTCTTCGGGTGCGCAGCGTATTTCAATGTGGGTGTCGCGCCCTCTGTGCTCAACACTTACGTCAAGCTTGTCAGGGTCGCTGGCGAGATTATAGACGATGTAGCGAACAAGCTCTAGAGACATTACGCGTTAGCGCGAGCTTCCTGTCTAGCAATGTAAGACCTGCGATTTTTAGCTTGCACTTTACCGACAGGAATCTCTTTTTTCTCGAACAAGCGTAGCACGGTGTCGGTTGGTTGAGCACCTTGGCTGAGCCAGTACTCGGCGCGCTCAGCGTCAATACGCAAAGGCTCTGCCACAGTGTTGCGGGGGTCGTAGTAGCCAATAGCTTCAATATAGCTACCGCTGCGCTTTTTGCGGACATCTGTCACCACAATGCGGTAGTGGGGATTACGTTTGGAACCCATACGGGTAAGGCGAATTTTAACCATCATTCCTCCGGGGTTAAAGCAGGGTGCAAGTTGCTAAGTCATCAACCTGACGCTGTTTATGAGATTAGCTTGATTAAACGCGGGATCACGTCTAAGTTCAACTATATTTGAGTGATAGTAGGGTGCTAATGGCGAACCCTGTAACAAAATATGCAAGTCTTAGAGAGCAAAACTGCCAAAATTCTCTGTAAATTAAGAATCAAGCCTTGTTCAATCAGTAGAGCCTACCTTAGCAGGTGGCTTCACAAATATAGCATTGTACTGATTTGGTGGGGCATAAGCAAGCCCTGAGCCTACAAAATCAACTGAAGGCTAGCGTTTGTTCGAGGTGTCAGTCTTATCTAGGTTAGTATGATAAATAAAACCTTGCTCAGTGTGTTCTGCTTTGAGATAGTCAGCCATGATTAGGTCGTCTAGGACGTATTCTGACTCAACACGCCCTTGCCCCGTAACCTTCATAACATCTTGAATATTGAAGCTTGGAACCGTTTGACTGTAGGCAAGGAGTGCTTCCTTGGCACGTGCTCGAGCGGCTCGAGCCTCACCCACGTTTACCTTTGATATAGGTCTTGGAGTTGAAGGAGTGACAGCTCGAGGCTTAAAAACCTTCCCCCAACCCGCCTTCGCCAAGGTTCGTCCAAACCACACGACAATCGCAATATTGATACCTGCCATCAGGATGGCTTGAAGGTACCCTCCCCACGTGACTTGGTGCGTTTGTAAGAGCTGCAGCGTATAGATGAACACAAAGTTGATAAACATAAGCGCTAATGTGCCAGCAATGCCCATAACAACGGCGAAGATAGATGCAGATGTTGAGTTAAGACCAGTGCGACGATCTTCGTGATTCATTGAGTACAATTGTAATATGCCGCAAGCAAATCCGCAGGGGATATCACGGTTTTACCTCTATAAACTTGGCATTGTTGCCTTGGTGGCCGTCTATTTTGTACGTTTTTTCTTTATGGGTGATGACGTCATGAATACATTTTTGCATGGGTTTATCCTGATGATTCACGAAGCAGGTCACATGCTAACGCCCTTTGGGCGGTTTGCTGTGATTTTAGGGGGCACCCTGTGGCAGATTTTTGTGCCGCTGATTTTTGTCATCTACTTTTTTCTAGAAAAACAGGTTTACAGCGCTGCGTTACTTCTTTTCTTGGTGGGCTTTAGTTTTGTAGATGCCTCTGTCTATGTGCGTGATGCGCAAGAGCGTTTATTGCCGCTTATCACTAACGACATTATGACGCACGACTGGTGGCAGTTACTGCGCATGATGGACTTACTTGCTTACGATAATGTGCTTGCGAACCTCTACTACTTACAAGGCTGGCTTTTTTTCGGCTTGGGCTGCTATTTTGGGGTTTACTTTTCACAAAAGCGTTTTGCACGCTAAATCTCAAGGCGTTTTTAAGAGATGTTTACAAGTGTGACTCGAGGCGCAACATAGCACGTTGACAGCACGTATATCGTGCTACCATTTGCTTTATGAATTTGGAGATGAGCGATGCCGCTCGAGACCTACTAGAGCGTGAACGTTGGGTCATCGCCGACTTGCGCGCACTACTTGGTCGCCTAGATGCTGATGAATCCCACATTCAAGAATTAAAAACTGCCCTAGAAGACCTCGAGGGTCTTTTTATGCTGGTCGTCTGCGGTGAATATAACGCAGGCAAGTCCACTTTTTTGAATGCACTTTTAGGCGAAAAAATTATGCCGCAGGGCGTGACCCCCACTACTGACCGGGTCACCATTGTAAGCTACGGCGAAACCGACAAAGAAGAGCTCGAGCGCGGCTTCATTATGCGCCGTGAAACACCGTCGGAACTTTTACGGGCGCTTGCTTTGGTCGATACGCCGGGCACCAACGCGGTTATTCAAGAACACCAAGAACTGACCGAAAAGTTTGTACCGAGGGCTGACCTCGTGCTCTTTGTCACCTCTTCCGATCGACCCTTTAGCGAAACTGAAAAAAGCTTTTTGGAACTCATTAGCTCGTGGGGTAAAAAGATTGTCCTTATCGTTAACAAGATAGATATCTTTGATGATGAGGAAGAACTGCAGCGGGTGCTAGATTTTGTGCAGGAACATGCCCGCAAAACCCTTGGCGTCACGCCGCAAGTATTTGGACTTAAAGCCAAACAAGCTTTACAGGCTAAACTTGATGGCGATCAGCATAGCCTTCAAGACTCAGGACTTCTAGAAGTTGAGCGCTTTGTTGAGGGCAGCTTAGCCGGTAATCAACGCATTCAACTCAAGTTTAAAAGCCCTTTAGGTGTAGCCCAGCACGTGGCCGACACCTATAAAAATGTGTTGGCTGAACGCCTCAGTTTGCTCGAGGGCGACAAGCGTACCCTCGGTGAAGTTGACCGGCAAATTGTCCAGTTTGAAAAAGATATGAAACGCGAGTTTGATGCCTACATTGCCAAGGTTAAAACGGTCCTGCTCGAGGTTGAGCGCCGTGGTGAGGTCTTCTTTGACGATGTTGTGCGCATTGGCCGCATTGTTGATTTGGTACAAGGTCACAAAATACGTGCCGAATTTGAAAAACAAGTTATTCGCGGTGCTGATAACGATGTTGAACGGGCCGTCAACGAAATGGTTGATTGGTTTATTGAGCGCAACTTGCAACTTTGGGAAGACGTTATGGCGTTCATTAATTCCCGCCGCCAAGCAGCTCAAGACCGCGTTATTGGTGAAGTTGGCGGGCGCTTTCAGTACAACCGCGACGAACTTATCCGTATGCTTAGCCGCACTGCCAACGACGTCATGGAACAGTACGACGAAAGCCGCGAAAGTGCGCGTCTTGCTGAGTCATTGCGTTCAGGCGTGTTGCAAACAGGCTTAATTCAAGCAGGTGGGGTAGGGTTAGGTGCTGCCTTAGTTGCCTTTTTGTCAGGTGTAGCCTTTGATTTGAGTGGTATTTTAATGGGCATCACTGTTGCAGGCTTAGGCTTTTTAGTGCTTCCACGTCGCCGCCGCCTTGCTAAACAAGAACTCCATACCCAAATGCAAACCTTACGTGACGATCTCGAAAGTAATTTGAGTAGCCACTTTGTGGATGAACTTGACCGTTCAACTTCAAAACTCAATGCCTCTATTGGGTCGTATACGCGTTTTGTGCGCAGTGAATTGGGGCGGCTCGAGTCCCTCCAAAACGAACTCGCTGAGAGTGAGCAAGACTTACGCAAGTTAGAAATAGACATTGAAAAACTGATGGTCGAAGCACCTGTACCTGAAGCAGCAGTTGAGGAGACTAAATAAAGTCCTGTGTGTATGTGTAGTGCAGGTGATACATACTTAACAATATCCGCTAGAGTGTAGGCTTAACCTTGATCTAACGCTTTAAAAAGCGTTCAAGTCCAATTGAATCCATATAAAAAGGCTAGCTCTAGTTGAGGCTAGCCTTTCATATTTGATGTAAAATAGCTCGAGTAGCCTATCGAGCAGATTATGCCATTTCTACATCAACAGGGGTAAGTGCATCCTGATCAGATTCGCCAGTGCGAATGCGCACAACGCGCTCGAGTGGCTGCACAAAAATTTTACCATCGCCAATTTCACCTGTGCGAGCTGCTTTACTAATGGTGTCAATGGTGACATCTACAAAGGGCGCACTTACGGCGATCATAAGTTGTACTTTTTCGTGAAACTCTACGACAAAGCGGCTACCACGGTACTGCTCAACAATACCGCCTTGACCGCCATGGCCACTTACCGAAGAAATGGTGATGCCTTTAACACCAGAATTGGCAAGCGCTTCTTTCACCGCGTTGAGCTTACCTGGACGAATAATTGCAGTAATCAGTTTCATCTAAGGTCACACTCCAGATAGGAAGTTAAGGGATGTGATGCTTACTAGCATCAGCAAGGTTGTACAGAAAATAAACCCCATAGGTAGGGGGCTATAATGATGTTGATAGATAACAATACTTCTAGATAAACAGTGTTGTAAGAGATGAATAAGACTTAATACAGGTGTAAACGCGTGCTAGCTGAGGTTTACAGGATAAATAATGCCAGCACGCATTGTTTTACGCAAGTAAAAGCTTAATCT
>JBCCBI010000047.1:0-18628 GCA_039034155.1 Deinococcota bacterium
GTTCGGGTAAGCCGTCTTCAATATCTTTGTGAAGTTTAACGTCTGGTTTAGCTTGAAACAAAGAAAAGGTTGCTGCAGTTGACCGTTCAATAAGCTCGTGAACGTCGAGCGCTTCCATCTTCCAGTCCATTTTGCCAGACTCTATTTTGGCTAAATCTAAAACGTCGTTAATAAGGGTGGTCAGCCGCTCACCTTCAGCGACAATAATGCCAATGTTTTCAGCTGAACTTTTCATGGCTCTGATAACTTTACGGTCATCGCTAACGACACTAGGAAATATTTTTTTCTCGAGACTTTTTTGAATAAGTTTAGAAAAGCCCAAAATAGAGGTGAGCGGCGTACGCAGTTAGTGACTCACATTGGACAAAAACGCACTTTTTGAGGCGTTAGCTTCCTCAGCAATTTCTTTAGCTTGTTGCAGTTCTTTTTCTATATTGTCGGAGTGTTCTGTGTTGGTCTCGAGCAGGAGCTCGAGGTCGCGCTTTTCCTCTTCAAGATTCGCGTTGGTATGTTGTACATCAGTAAGTTCACGGCGTAAGCGGGCCAGCTCGGACAGTAACGCCTCACTATTTGAGGCAGGATTAGGACTGGCATCAGAAGATGCTGACATTGTCGTTCCTTTCTATCAGCAAAACTTAGCAACACAACTCGGTAGTACAAATATAGTTGTGCAAATAAACTGGCGCAGCTCGAGGACATCATCACTAGATTCATCATGCTGCTAGAGTGTTTTAAAGTAACGATGAAGGGTTAGCTTGACCTGCGCCGTCATCCACAACACGGTTTAACATCGCCAAGGGGAAATAACTATTCTAGCTTAAGTGTTTTGCTTGGATACATGTAAATGTAAATGAACGTATTGCGTGCAACCTATAAATATAATTAATTACATGACACCAAAAGGACACACCAGAGGAACACTTAATAAATTTCTAGCACCAAGTTAGGCATTAACCGCTGCAAGTTTTTGAGCGACTTACTTTGCCAGGGGTAGCTTTGTGAGCCTTTCACGGTTAGACCACTTGCACCTTTTTTGCGCACGTTGATGACAAACTTGGAGAGCATATTGATCCCTGAACTGTTTAAGAACTCGAGCTCTCGTAAGTCTAAGGTAATCTGCTCGGGTTCACTTTCAGCAACTTCACCGAGCAATTTAATAATTGGGTCGTATTCATCAGCACCGCGCAAGCGAAATGAGCCTTTGCAGTAAATAGAGGTATCGCTTTCGTTGTAGTTGACGCTGTAATTGTCACCTTTAATTTCCATAATGCTCCTTTGGTTGCGGATCGAACTTCTTGTAGGGGTCTAAATTTTGTTGCGTTTCGAACGGCCAAGGTTGGGCAAACGTCTCATTATTAACGCGTTAGCGTACATACACGTGACTCAGTACATTACATATCAGCTCAGCAAAACGTACGTGCGCGTACTTAGGCACATCGTTTAGAAAAATTTGGCAGCAGGATGGTTAACAACCTTTGCATAGCACATGTCACGCTGCAACATTTACCAGAATCATTTACCAGAATCTATGCAACCTTAGGTCTAAAGGCTTAACTGCACCATCGTTGTCACCATGACATACTCTGTATCACCCTGCATGGTCTCAAATTTCCAAGCAAGTTCGGCGTTGTAGCTTGTCATCATTGTCAAGTAGCCCAAGTGCGACTGGCCGTTGTCATCGGTTGCGTTGGATTCTAACTGGCGCATGTACAAATCATCTGGGTCGTTGGTGAGCATTTCTTGAATATAGCCTTGAAATTCTTCGGTCATCATTGGGTTTGCCCCGTTGGAAACGTAAAATCTCAGATTATTTTGACGCAAATGTAGATCGATACTCACCGGTTGCATGGCTGGTTCGTAGCTAAACTTCATGGCGTTCTCGAGCAGCTCATTAGAGATATAGCTCACGGCATCTTTAGCTTCAATTTGGCGGTGCAGGGCTTCGTCGTTTTCGGCTGGAAAAAACGTGGTGACGTAGTCTGCTAGGAAATCTGCAGAAAGCCCATTATTTCGCCAGCGCTGCTGCAACGGCAGTGAGCTTGGTCTAAAAACAATAACCAAATAGTCCTGCGCGTTTTCGTCTTTACCTACAAAATTTCCGAACGTGCGCGTCATGATTGTGTCTCCTTACAAGATACAGTTCGGTAAGATGATGATCCGACTGATAACTGTTTGATGTATAACTCTCTGACTAATAATCCTTTAACTAATAACCCTCTCACAGTTTACTTGGTGAGGTATAGGTTTTATTTTGCGTCTGGCTTACACCTTTGCTACTAAATCTTACGTTTAGAGGTTGTTATTTGTAGGTTGCTCGAGGTCACCGTCAATTACTGCTGGTATATCTGAGGCCGCCCAACGTCATGCATACACGTGTATGACACACCTAAAATGCCTTGTTTATACCTTAGTCCATTAACTGCTACAAACTGCTACTAACTGCTATGTAGCCTCTACCCTATCTTGTAAGCTTGCTAAACAGGTTACGCGATCTCATGTTCTCAATCACATTCTTTACCAGCACCTGACACAAATTTTCGCTTAACCCTAGACGTAACCTACACGGGAAGTTGCTCTAGTAAGTGTGAACCAAAACACTTTATTACATACTCGCAATATGATGTGTTACGGCAAGCTCGAGATTTAACCACAGGCTTAGGGCCGTAACCTTTATTGTTGAATATTGCCAACTCATGCACCACAGACCTTAACGCACAGCTATGCATGACCCTACGAATCCCGACAACCTCCTTAAGGCCTATCTTGAGCGCGATACTGAAGTCACCTCCTATACAATCCCCACTATCGTGTCACATGACGCACATACACACTGCTGCAAAACGTGCAATTTCACGTGTAGTTCAGCGTCTTACACGCTTGTACAGCATGGTTTGTATTAAGTGTTCAGTGAAGGTTCAGCATCACTTTGTGTGTTTACATTATCTTCAGGGATGTCGTCAGTGGTTATGCGCTCAATAGAGGATTCTCTAGGGTGAGGCTGTGAACTATCGCTACCAATCTTAGTGGCATCACTATCAGCTGTAGCGGCAGGCTTAGGTACTTGCACAAGGTCATCAAAACGGTAGCCAGAAGCTTGCTTGGCAGCATCTAGCTCGAGCATCACCTGATACGCTTGCACAATAACTGCATCAGCGTTATTTTCTGGCTCGAGGCTCGCTTGTAATACCGCTGCCACTAGTAATAAGTTCGTCACACGCTCAAACGCTTCCCCATTAAACCAGCTCACACCATCGTGGTCGTGAACGCCAATAAGCTCTTGCCACTGGTTATCTTCACTCAAGGAATCACGCCAAGCATCGAGCGAGGGCGCTTGCGTTGCCCAGCCTTGATAGCGCACAAGAAACGTCACCAACGCTGCCAAGTAACTGCTGGCATCAGCAAACTGTTCCTGGAACCCTCGTGTTAACGCGCGTTCGATGCGCCAATCTTGGTAGGTTTCTACGTGCGCATGGTTGTCTGCATCCATCTGCCGCAAGGCCCCTAATTGGCGTACAAACAACCAAGCCACAATCACGCTGGCGTCTTCAGTAGATAAGCTGAGGCGGCGCTCGAGGTCGCGTGCTAACGCCGTACTTGCATCCCGCACAATGTCACTAATCGCAGCGAGTCGCGCAAGGGCACGCTTTTGAATATCAAAGTCTTGCAAGAGCTTGGTGCGGTTAAACTTAGCCCCATAGGCTTGCGCTGCTTGTAAAAACACCGTGTAGTGCGCTGCGATGTACTCGCTTTGTGCGTCGTCCTCGTAATCATCTGGTTCAGACGTATCGGGGTCAGCAGTATCGGGGTCAGCAGTATCAGGGTCAGCAGTATCAGATGTGGGCGTGTCACTCACCGCGTCTGTGCCAGCAACGGAAACACTCTCTACTGATCCAATGGCCGTGGTTTGCTGAGGTGCTTGTTGAGAATCAGCTGAGGTTTGTGGATGGGTGGGCTCGAGTCCACCGCTATCTGTTGAGGCCTCTGTTTCTAACTGATTATCTTGACCCAGCGGATACGTATACGCCACCATCTGCGAACTGAGCAGTGGGTAAAGCGCCGTGTGTAGGGGGCGGTAGTGGATGTCTTGGGCGCTAGCTTTAGCGTCTTGCACGGGTTGGCCGCCAAGCTCATCGTAAAGCTGTTGGTAGAGGCCGTCACTGTCGTGAACTTCTTCAATATCTGCAAACACATGATACTTAAACGCACCAAGTTCAACGTAAAATCCGCGTTCAGCTAGGTCGCTGCTGCGCTGCAAGTAGTCGCGGCCACTCATGTGGTCGTGCAAAATTGTGAAGTTGGCATCCTCTGCATTGAGCGCCAATCCCGAGGCCAAATCGCGTTGCATGAGGGTAGTACTGTCACCATCTTTCACCGCAAATGCCGCTGAGGTTTTAATCCAACCACGTGCTGTGGCAAATGTATTGTGGTAGAGCACTAACGACGCTTTACCATTCACCACATTGGAATACGCAAAGACGTTTTCGTTAACCTGACCGTCTTGCATAAAGTCATAGAGCAAAAAGTTATCAACTTCAGAAAATTGCCAGCGGCGATGCATGAGCGGGAAAATTTCGCGGGCGTGTCTAGCTACAAGCCATTCATCCGGCTGTTCGTCGTAGCGTGCGCGGCGATATTCCATGCCGTATTTTTCGGTGAAGCCCTCGAGCTGCCCGTGCCCAAACATAGGTAAACCCGGCATGGTAACCATGAGCGTACACACCCCAAAGTATTTGTCGTCTTTGCCAAACTGAAACAGGGCCGTTTCTTCATCCGGATTGTTCATAAAGTTCACAAAGCGTTTGAGGATTTGCGGGTCAAACTCGAGCACGTTCTTCACCGTCAAGCGGTAATCTGCGTTGGCTTCGCGCTTGAGCATGTTCATAAATGCACTGTTGTACACGCGGTGCATGCCTAACGTGCGTACAAAATAGCCTTCCATCATCCAAAAGGCTTCTGCCAGTAAGAGGGTGTCCGGGACTTCCTCAGCAACCCGGTTCACAACTTCCCGCCAAAACTCTTCGGGAATGTGACCGTCAAATTCTTCAGTGGTCATACCCCGTTGCGCCCGGCTAGGAATGGCACCGCCTGCACCCGGTTGCGGGAACCATAAACGCTGAATGTGCTGTTTAGCAAGGGTCATGGCGGCATCAAAGCGGATAACTGGAAACTTACGCGCGACGTGCAAGATGGTTTGAATAACACCCTCGCGCACCTTGGGGTCGAGGTAGTTCAGTTGGGCCGTGTCATTCCACGGCATCGACGTGCCATCGTTCCCGTGATAGATATAGCGGCGTTCACCCGTTTGGTTGTCAATGCGGCAAAAGACCACAGCAGCATCACTTTTGTCGAAGTAGTGATCCTCGAGCTGTACCGTCATGCGGTCATCTTGGGACAGGTTGGGGCTGGTAAACGTGTAACTAGGATAGGGCGGGTCGGGCAGTGACAAAAACCAATCCGGATGCTCTGCTACCCAGCGGCTGTCGATGGCCATATGGTTGGGAACCATGTCACTTGCTAAGCGAATCCCCCGTTGCCACGCGCGGTCGCGCAGGTTTTCATAAGCGGCTTCGCCACCCAAATCATGCGCAATACTGTAGTCGTACAGTGAATACGCTGAGGCCACCGCATCCGGGTTGCCCATCATGTTTTTAATGGTTTTAGAGGCTTCTGAACGTTCCCACAGCCCAATAAGCCACAGGGCAGTAAATCCGCGCGCGGCGAGTTCATCCAAAACCTCATCTGGAATCTGGTCAAGTTGGTGAATGTCCCGCTCAAAGCGTTTGGAAAGTTGGTCGAGCCACACGTAGGTACTTTTAGCGAGCATCACTACATTAGGCATCCACGAACTGTCTATGCTGTATCGTTCGTACTCAACGGGTTCATAGCCGCGGCTCATCCACTCGCCGCGCAAGTTTTCTTTGCTTAAAACAGGTGCTGGCCCGGGCACAAAACCACCTGGCAGGTTGCCGCGTCCTTTGCGCTCTTCTTTGAGCACATCTACCGCTCGCAAAATGCGCGCCATAAGTTGTTCAAAGCGTTCACCTAAAAAACTTCCCCACTGACCCCGCAAAATCTCGAGTTGTCCTTCTAGTGAGGTAGGGCTCAACCTCGCAGGACGTTGCAGGAGTTCAAACAACGACGTACCACTTGGACCCACCCTGGGTTCGTCTTCAAAAAATGTTTCAAGCCCACTAATGACCTCTTGATACGCAGTGCTAGTTTCTAGTTGCGTGTCGTCAAACAAATCTAAGAAGCGTTCTAAAGCTGGATTTTGGTTGTTGATGTAGAGCAGCAGAAGTTCCTCGAGCACTACATGCTTGTGAGGTGTGCCGTCAGTCTCGGCAGTTAGGTAGGTCTCGAGCAACTCCTCACCTTTGTACACCCGTACGGGGGGAAAGGTCTCTGCAAAACGCTGTAGAGTCGTTTCAAACGCATCCTCACCAAGTTTTTCGCGCAAAAACGCGGCAGCCCTGCTGTCAAAGTCAGGGTTGTCTTGCCGGTAAATGGCAATCACCAAGTGGAAAATTTCGTCCAATAAACCCATGCTGTAGAGATCGCCAGCGTGAACCGTCAGCTCTGGAAACTGTGCCACCTGACGCACATCGTTCATGGTCGCAGCTACATCTTGAGCAGTCACAAAGTCAGCAATAATGGCGTTGCCGTGAAATGAAAATAAGCTATCAGCAAAGCTGTAGCGCGTCCGCGCATCTTTGGAAACATGAATTTCTTTCACCAGCGCGTCCGGCAAGGTGGGCAAGTCGGGATATATAAATACAGTTGGGTGATGGCGTTGCGTCATACGGCACCTCATCGTTAATAAATGGTTGTGGTGTTGTGAGCTTAGATCAACTTAGTTGGGATTACAGCGCTCAACTAGACCTATGCGTACACAACAAACTTCATCTAGCTCGCTAACCTTACAGGCTTGATTCAAGCAGGCAAGCTGAGGTTGATACGTCTGTGTATTTCATTAGTCTAGCACGCAGGTCTTACCCAAGCTTTTGAGTGTTCTGCAAAGCATCAGCTCGAGACACTACACATGAATTAAAAGAGTCTCATCTATTGATTCTCTTTTGAGATAGCTTTAGCAAGCACACAATATGTCAGCAGCTTAGGTGATGACCAAAACTAACGTTTGACAGTGCGAACTGCATATTCACTCACTCACACGATTCGTGTGATGACAACTCACCCGGCGCGTTTTTAAGCTTTCTTCCATAAAAGGAAAGAGGCTGCTGATGTCGAGAGCTGCGAACTACGAAATTCATATTAAAGAAGATATTCCCAAGCAGTGGCTCGAGAGTTTTGACACCATCCATATAAAGACAACCACTACACACAGCATCGTGCAGATATACCTACCCGATCAAGCTGCACTGCACGGTCTGATGGCTCGAGTTCGCGATTTAGGCTTAACACTCATGTCAGTTCAAGCATTACAGGAGGAATTATGAAAACACAAACCACAACACAGTTCCAAAAGTTTGGCGGTCTAGCAGCCTTACTTGATGCCGCGACGTTCATTGTAGGCTTTGCCCTTTATTTTAGCCTGTTAGCATCCGCCAATTATGGAGATTTAAGCATTGACCCCGTTCAACATGCAGCCTTTTTGACCAACAACCAAACTATTATGTATGCATGGCATTTCATTATTTATGTCATCTTTGGTATTGCCTTAGTGGTCTTGTCGTTGGCACTACACGACAGGCTTAAAGATGCCGCGTCAGCACTATCTCAAGTGGCGCTAGCCTTTGGGCTTATTTGGTCGGGTTTAGTGATTGCTAGTGGCATGGTTGCCAATGTAGGGGCGAGCGTCGTGGCAACTATCTACGCGCAAAACCCTGACCAAGCTGGCTCAACTTGGTTATCACTCCAGTTTGTGATTGACGGCCTTGGCGGAGGCAATGAGATTGTGGGCGGTATGTGGTTACTGCTAGTGAGTATTGCCGCCCTGCAAACCGCCAACCTACCAAGATTCCTCAATTATTTTGGCATCGTTATCAGCCTAGCTGGTATTTTATCGATGATTCCTGCAATGAGTGAACTCGGCGGCGCCATTTTTGGGCTGGGGCTTATCGTCTGGTTTGTTTGGGTGGGTATCGTCATGGTGAGTCGCAACGCATCTACCCAACAACAAGGTTTTGTGGCGACACAAGCTCGAGTTTAGAAGACGGCATCTTATGTTGATTCCGATGAGAAAGGCGTAAAGCCCGTAGGAGGGTATAAAGTATTTAATCGGAATCGGCATAAGGCGTGCCAACGTGAGCGTACAAAGCAACGTATGCCGAGCACGCTACACACCACTTTTAAAGATACTAGACTTTTTGCGAAAATGCTCATCACGCCCTTGGATACCCCTTTTTCACCATTAAGCACAGAGCTTTCACAAGAAGTCTATTTATGGTGATGAACACACAAGGTGATTAATATGAACGCACTCAATCAGAAGCTACAAGCACTCGTTGACAAAGAGGGTAGCAAAGACGATACCTATACTGTGTTACTCGGTGTCCTGTCCAGTGATGGTCAGATCAACTTTCAGGGCGCAGCAGGTGGCGCGTCAACCGACAGCCCGTACTTCATCGCCAGCATCAGCAAAATGTTTACGGCAACAGTCATTATGCAACTGGTGGATGAGGGCAAGCTCGAGCTGAATGATCACATTCAAACGTATCTTCCACATCTTCCCTTAGACGGTATCCATGTCCACAAAGGTGTCAATTACAGTAGCGACCTCAAAATTTATCAACTGGTTCATCAAACATCCGGTCTGGCGGATTACTTTGACGGCGGGCTAGTCGAAGATTTTAAGCAAAATCAAGATCGTGCTTACAGTGTGGAAGATGTCTTGGACATTGTTCGCAACATCTCCCCGGCCGCCGCACCAGATAGCGGTAAATCGCACTATTCGGATACAAATTACCAGCTTCTCGGTGCAATCATTGAGGCAGTCACAGAGCAATCATTAGCTGATGCGTTCCATACACGTATTTTTGAGCGCCTTGAAATGGCAGATACCTATTTGTATGACTGCAGCAAGCCTCCATCTGTCGAGCCGCTCCCCTTCTACTACAAAGACACTCAACTGTCGTTGCCGCTGGCGATATCATCTGAGCGGGGTGCAGGTGGCGCTGTCTCTACGATGGACGACACCCTGCGCTACTTGAGGGCGTATTTTGAGGGTCAACTTTTTAATAAGACCCACTTCGAGCGCATGATGCAGTGGAACGCGATGTTCTTTCCGATGCACTACGGCTACGGCCTCTGGCAGTTTAAGTTACCACGCTGGGCGAACCTATTCCGCGAGACACCTGAATTTATTGGTCATGCTGGTTTTCATGGCGCAATGGCGTACTACAACCCGGAACATGACCTCTACATTGTGGGCACGCTTAACCAGGTGGATAAACCGATAAGACAGTTTAACTTCATGCCTAAAGTCATCAACATTGTTAAGTCAGCTTCAACATAAAACGCAATAGAAGTACTATAAACCTCAGATGCTGGATGAACCCCCATCAAAAAGGTAAAATTGTTATCAATGTGAGCAACACACATGCGTCTACTGCACATGTCGTTAGCACAAGCCCCGCTTTATCTTTGTCTACCTAGCAGGAATTTCCTTTTCTACTGCCAGAATGCAAGAATTACGAGCATGAAGCTTCGCCAACTGCTTAAAAAAGCTTACACAAGATTACAAAACCTATGGATGAATCGTGATGGTCTGAACAGTGAACTGCCCCCACTTCCTAGACATCCATCACGAGGCGTTGTAATGAATAAGGGTGATACGTTTACCGTCACTGATTTTTCCATTTCTGTAGAAGATCTAAGTGAAGCAGGGGACGAAGGAGATCGCCTGTTGCATCTAAGAGTTCCCTCATGGGCTTCAGAGTACAAATGCGGTGCAACGTACCTCTTGAAACGTCAAGTTAAAGGAAGGACTTTCAATATCGGCAATGCTCGCGTGGACATTGGGCAGGACGGCTGGAGCATAGAAGTTGCGCTGAGGCAGACAACGCAGGATTTAGTTCGGAGCACTAGTGCCGTAGCAAAAAGTGTACTCGACCTCCTGGCCGCAGATGCTTTTCAGATCTCTGATCTCAAGGATCCACTTCGTCAGCACGGTCTGTGGTTCCATGGTGAAGAAGGAACAACTTTAAGAGCAGTTACAACTGGCCGACTGGCTGTGCGCATGCAACTCGCCATAGAGGTGAAGGATCCCGAAGGTAAAGTAAGATCGCAACATGAACCTAAATTGAGGTGGCATGCGTCACATTCCTATTTTCGACGTTCGCAGATAACTGACGACCTCCACGACGCATATCGCAACCTATTTCTAGCGCTCGAAGCTATGCTTAGCGAAATCTACCCTTGGAAAGTCGGGATGGGCGAACGGAAGTGGTTAAAGTCAGCTCTTCGGCATGCGATGGAAGGATATGGCTTGAATATGCACGACTTTGTTGGAGGAGACGGGGGTAACCCCTATCGCCGATTTATGAAAGAGCAGTATCGGGCTCGGCGCTATGCCTTGTTTCACTCGAAACTTGATGAGGCCCCAACAATACCTAGCGATATGACCGCACGAGATGATCTTGTGATTGCCACTCGACGACTTGGTCAATTGTACGTGCATCTTGCAAGACTTATTACCGGAGCAGGATTTGCAGGCGGCATGATGTCTGAAGCCGCTTTCACGCAAATGATGCAGAGTTTCAATGATTCACTAGTGTATATTTCGCAGAAACCTGATTTTTCCATATCAAGCTGCCTTATGAGTAGTTTAGATATGACATTGAATGTCAATGGAGACGGCAGTCTTCATCACCTCAAGGGTAAGTGGGCGTCAGGTAATATTCCTGCTCATGTTCGCAGGACAGGCATAACGCTTAGAAAAGATGGCGACGTTGTGGATGGCATGCATGACATAGTTGATATTAATACATCTGGAGCATCAATCCTAGAGGTGGTGTTTCAAAATGAACTTGCAAATGCAAACAACCTGAGAGAATGGTTTCTTTGAAATCGACATTAACAATAAAGTCCGGGTGTGTAACAATCAGTCGTTACGGTACATAATGCATTTTGATGAGTTAGCCCAACATCATGTGCAAAGGCTATGGAATAAGGTAATAAAATAAGCTCATGTCTAGCTTTATCCTCGCCAGCAAGCTCAACCAACCCCAAGTACAACCTGAGCTTGTTTCACGGCAACGCCTACTCACCAAGCTAGACACAGCCCTCACGCAACAACTCAGTTTTGTGTCAGCCTCAGCGGGCTTTGGCAAAACCACCCTTGTCAGCCAATGGTTGGCACACCTTGATCGACCAGTTGCGTGGCTATCGCTAGACACAACAGAGTCTTCCCCCAGTCAATTTGTACGGTATCTGCTAGCGTCGTTTCAGACGGTTTATCCAGATGTTGGCGCAGGTATGGCTGACATTTTAGAGGTTAAACAAGATGTCTTGGCTGTGCTGGCGAGCGTCATTAATGACCTTGCAGCCTTGCCTGAGCCGTTTGTGGTCGTGCTGGACGACTTCCATTTGATTAACACGCAAGATGTTAATGCGCTGCTCGAGCAAGTCAGTAAACTATGCAACCAGCTCATCAGCCAAGCTCAACACCAAAAACGCATCACCAGCCTCATCGAACTTCTTATGTTACGCACACGCATCCAGCTTGCTCAGGGACATCAACCTCAAGCACTAACATCACTGAACGAGGCACTTGTACTGGCTGAGCCTGAAGGGTTTCGGCATGTCTTTTTTGAAGAAGGTCCAATGTTAGTACCGTTATTAAAAGAGGCTTCATCAAGTTCGACCTTTGCGGCCAGTTTATTGATGAATATGGAACCCTCGCCAAATTATCCGTTTCCTGCTATTGATGGACTACTCGAGCCACTCAGCGAGCACGAGTTGGAAGTTCTCCGGTTGCTGCCCACGGGCCGCTCGAGCCCCAACCTTGCCTCTTACCTACACATCTCAGTCAATACCGTCAAAACCCACCTCAAAAACATCTACAGCAAACTCGGTGTTCACAGACGGCACGAAGCGGTGGCTAGGGCGCAAGAGCTCGAGATCATCTAAACCACACCAACATCTATTCAGACTTTTTTCGCGATTGAGTTGTGCCAATCGTGATGCCAATTGCTAGTCCAATACTAATACCAGCGCCCACATTGCCCAAAGCAACCCCGATAGCGCTGCCTATTGCAATCCCTATAGCTATCCACGTACCCATCTGCGATTTTTTCATAACCAACCTCCTGTGAGGATTTAAATTTGATGGCTGCTTGATTGAGGTACAGCGTCTACCAACACCAGTAAGTCAACCTATAAAATCCGTTTTGAACGCAAAAATACTTGATGACATGATTGCATTCGCAAACGGATTTTAGATGGAGGTTTTGGTTAAACTCCAGTTGCTCGAGGCTGTGGTCGTGCGTTCACATCATCCTTAAAACTAAAATAAGCAACACTGAACTCGAGCTTGCAAAAATAGTTCTAATGACATTCCAGCGGTTCCAACGTCCTTCAAACTGTTCACGTTCCACCCTCTGACGGTGTTCCGGCAAACCGTCAATGGTTAGCGTTTGCAAGTGGTTGTTCAGGGGAATATTCACAGCTCTGGTGGGTGCTTGTGTACCTACGATAAAACTGACCGTAGCGCCAACGAGTAAAAGGCGTGCCACACCTCCAAGTTGGCTAAAGCCTAAAACGGTCGCCATCAACAAGGTTACAACCGACCCAACCCAAACGATCATAAAAAGTGGCTGATTGTTTTGAATCACGCGGTCCATCACCTGAAACGCCCGTAAAAAATCAGCCGCAGGTAGCGTGCCCAAACCAGGCATCACCACAATCGCAAACATAAGAATAAATCCGGTGACAAGTGTGGTGAATAGTGTGGCGAGCATGAGGCTGTTTTGAAACAAAATTCTGGTAATCATGGTGATATCTCCGTAACTCCCTTAGAGACAGGGCTGAGTGATGTTGTGTTTTCTTGAATTCTTGAAGGGTGCTCGAGGGATCAGGGGGCTGTATTTCACCCCCCGATGGGTATACAGCTCAAATCTTTACGCTTCCCTGAAGTGGTCAAAAAGCATTTGATCTTTAGTCACCTCACCAAGAGCTTTGTATGAAGGTGAGTGCTCAAAAACCCAACTTGCGACGCGCTCGGCTTCCTCGAGCGACGACCACACAACTCTCACAACGACTTGCTCAGGATTTTTGACCGACTGGTATGTCTGCGCTTCCAAGATGCCATCACTAATGCCACAGCTTTCTTCAACAATACCCAGTGATGCTTGTAGACCTGCGTCTACATCTGTGACGGTGTAAACCACGATCTCTACTACATTTGTTATTGAATCTGTTATCGAATCTGTCATCGACCTAACTCCAATCAGAGGTCTATCTAAGTGCTTACTTGGTACTTTCCAGATAGTCTATTTTTGGTTTTTGTTACTAACCAACACAGCTTCTATCCTCTGTGTTGGTTAGCTATTTCGTTTTAATGGCTCGACCTAGTACGACAGGCTAGGTGTTTTGTGCAAATACACATCACTACTCAACTGTTTAAGCATGAAGTCAGCGGTATCAGCAGCAGAGATTTTGAGGCTTATCGAGCGATCTTGTCCAGAAAACCCATGTCTGTACTTGCCTGTTTTATCCCCTGCTGTTAACGCGCCGGGGCGTACAATCGTCCAATCAAGCCGGCTTTGTTGAATGACCTTTTCTTGTTTAATGTGATCCATAAATGCCTTGCGGATGAGCAAGCCAAACATGATGTATTTCCAGTAGAAGTTGAGGTTGCCGCGACTCTCACCCACGCCTAGGGTTGACTGACTAATAAACCGCCGAATATCCGCTTTTTCCATCGCTCGAATAACATTATTAGTACCTTCTGAGCGTATGGTTCCCTTGGCACCTGCACCTAATGAGCTGATGACAGCTTCGTGTCCACGGACTGCGTTATCGATTGAGTTGGGGTTCATCACGTCACCTTGAATAACGGTGAGGTTATCGTGTTTGAGGGTTACTTTAGCTGGGTTGCGTACAAATGCTGAGACTTTGTAGCCAAGCTCGAGGGCTTGCTTGACAACTTCTGAACCAGTCGTACCAGTTGCACCAACGACGAGAATGTTTTTTCCTTGATTAGACATGACTATCTCCTTTATTTAAGTCATAATATGTAGATTAAGGTTTGTGGGTAAAACGCGCTTTTACCTTAAGCAGGTAACGGTTAAGGGGGAACGTTGCCTTGCTTGGAATACAGTATAGAGAGGCCATCTTGGACTTTGAATGCTTAAAAGTCTTACTATTTTGACCGATCGTCCAGAAAGCTTAGATTGACAGTTATTAAGGCGCATGCTATCTTTGCTGAATACTCGAGCCTCTGAGTACTTGCCTGTAAGAGGATGTCTAAAAAGTTCTCAACGAGAGTAAATGTCCATTAATTGAGGGTCTTAACCATCATGCAGGACGTTGTCTGCGTTGATAGATGCAGTTATTAATGGCTGATACCGACCTTTTCAGACAAGCTTTAAGCACCTATCTGTGAACACTTTAGGAGCGTCATCAAACACACAGCCGCGAAACCCAATTGCCACACCAAGCTAGGACTGGTTGATCCTCTCGGCGAAGCCTTGCACTTTTTGCACATGAACGGCATGCTGTACTCACGCTCGGAGTTCACGGCACCATGGGGATTAGAATTGCCGCCACTCCCCAACCGCCTCATGTTTCACGTAGTCATGTCAGGGCGGTGTTGGCTCGAGCTAGACGGACAGCAACCCCAGTTTTTACAACCGGGCGATTTTGCGCTTGTACCCCACGGCGAAGGGCATACTCTACTAAGTGCCCCCGGTATTCCTGCCAAACATCTTTTTGATGTACCCAGCCAAATGTTAAGTGAGCGCTACGAAGTTCTCACCCAAGACGGCGGCGGTGAACCCATCAGCATGATTTGCGGGGTCATTCGCTTTGAGCATCCGGCGGCGCAGCAGCTTATTGAACTTTTACCGAAACTCATTTTTGTGGAAGCGTGGCGCTCACCGCATCAAGAGTGGCTGCAAAGCACTCTGCGCTTTATGGCTGCTGAAGCCAAAGCACTACAACCCGGCGGCGAAACAGTCATTACCCGTCTGGCAGATATTTTAGTGATTGAGGCCATTCGTTTCTGGATTGCCAACGACCCGGCTGCCCAAACGGGTTGGCTGGGCGCACTCAAAGACAAACGCATTGGCTACGCACTTTTGTTGATGCAGCAACACCCTGAACAAGCGTGGACTGTAGAGTCTCTTGCTGAGGCCGTCAACATGTCGCGCTCTGCGTTTGCAGCTCGCTTCAAAGACCTTGTGAGTGAATCGCCTTTGCAGTACCTAACACGCTGGCGCATGAACATTGCAGCTATGCGGCTTAAAGACGAAACCACTCCCATGGGTCAACTCGCCGAGGAGCTTGGCTATCAATCTGAAGCAGCATTCAGCCGTGCGTTCAAGCGCTACATTGGCATGTCTCCAGGCGAAGTGCGGCGTAACGGCGACCTCATAGCTGCTTAAACTCACAATTCAACTCTCGCCAAAGATCAACTGATACGAATTTCGTGCAGGTTCATTCCTGTAGGCATTTACCGGAAACGTTACAAGCGTAAGCTATCAGACGCACAAGCACTCAGCTTTGGGTTTAAGGTAATTGAGTGTGTTGATGAAACACACGATGACTAGCCGTACGTTGGCGTCATGTTGACTTGATGCATTTACGTTATGTAATTGAGTTTAATATTCCCGTAAAGTTATAAAAAAATTTTGATGTTTTGATCGTTAACTTATATACGACTAAAACAGACCTAAGAAGGTGTTTTCTGTGAAATCGATTCCTTCCCTTGTACCTTCTGGTAGCTCTACTGATGGGCTTACGCGCAGCCGTGTGGTGGCAGCCTCACCCGTTTACTATGGTTGGGTCATCTTAATTGCAGGCATGTTGGGTACAGCGCTTACCCTACCTGGTCAAACCATTGGGGTATCGGCATTTTTAGATAATATTATTGCCGACCTTGGCATTTCGCGGGCAACTGTCTCACTCATGTACACCGTGGGCACACTGGGTGGGTCGTTTTTGTTGCCGTTTATCGGACGTTTTTTAGACCGCCGTGGACCACGTTTAGCAGCCACTATTATTGCTACGGTTTTTGCGTTGGCATGCGTACTTATGGGTTCAGTGCAAAATATTATTATGCTGGCGGTTGGCTTCGTGCTGATTCGCGGCTTTGGTCAGGGCGCGCTATCTCTGGCTAGTTTTCACATTATTAACTTGTGGTTTGTACGTAAGCGGGGCTTTGCTGTGGGCGTAGCCGGCTTAGGATTTGCACTTACCAGCGCTATATTTCCTAGGTTTGTACTCGAGCCACTCATTACTAACTTTGGTTGGCGCAGTGCTTACATGCTTCTTGGTTTAGGCATCGCTGTCATTATGATTCCTGTTGCCGCGCTTTTGTTTAGAACTCACCCAGAAGCTTACGGGCTTGTGCCAGACGGCCACCTACAAGCTAGCTCGAGCCAACCCAAAACTTTTGAGCGTCACTACACGCTCCGTGAAGCGCGTAAGACCTCTGTCTTTTGGCTCTTTTTAGCAGCTGGCTTTACAGTTGCTTGCTTGGGTACGGGGCTGATTTTTCATCACTACGACATTGCAGCAAGTTCAGGCTTAAGCCGGCTGGATGCTGCTATCATCTTTGGCTACTTAGGGCTTGTCTCCGGTTTTGCCAACTTTTCTACAGGCATGTTGCTTGACCGCATTCCACCGCGTTTTGTATTGGCGTTGCCGTTACTGCTTTTGGGTGCCAACTTACTGCTTGCACCACGGGTTAACAGCAGCACCCTCATTGCTGTTTACGGCATGTCGTTTGGGATCAGTCAGGGCATGTTCGGTGCTATTAACGGCAGCGTCTTTGCACACTACTTTGGTAGGCGGCACATTGGCGAGATCAAAGGCTTCGTAACCACCGTGATGGTTGCTGGCACCGCGCTAGGACCGCTTATTTTTGCGCTCGGGCGCGATGCATTTGGGAGCTACGGACCTATTTTAGCTATCAGCGCAACTGTGCCATTTGCACTTGCGTTTACTGCACCTTGGTTGCGGCCACCTAGTAACGAGTCCCTGCCAGCAGATGCAGAACCTGCCCACGCTTAAACGCGCTATGAGCATAACGCCAGCAAGTGAGATAAAGCCTCTATACTGAGCAGTATGATAGCCATTTTGTGTGTTGTTGTTAGCGCACTGTTTAGTTTGCAACCGTCACCATTACAACCGTCACCATCAGTTGAGACCGGAGGCTTACCGAATCGAAGTCTTAGCCCCGTATCGAAGCTTCCTGTGCTCGAGCTTGAGCGTTCAAACACCTCTTCAGAGTTTCACATAGTTGGCAAAAATTTACCTGCCAACCAAACCGGCACCTTCACGCTCACAAATGCTTTGGGGGATGCGTTTAGTTACGTCTTCATAACCTCAGCAGAGGGTGACGTCGATTCAATTCAGTATATCTTTGCTGAGGCAGATAACTGGGAAGTGAGGTGGCAAGTTGCCGACGTAAGTGGCATGACGCGCCTTGTCTGGGAAGGTGAACCGGCTGGGCTCGAGCTTAATGAGGCGCCAGTCACATCACCAGCAACTGATACATCATCTGTAGATACTGTTGCCCCCGAAGTGTCATCACCTGAACCACCACTTACCGACACATCACCGGAAGACGCTGCTGATGCGTTAGCTGTTACCGAAACACCTGATGTCGAAACACCTGATGTCGAGCTGCAAGAGCCCGCCTCATCTTTAGCAGATGAAGCGTCAGACGAGACATCATTAGCTGTTGAAACATCAGTAGAAAACACGCCAACCGAAGCAATATCAACCGAAGCAACATCAACTGAAGAACCGTTACCTACTGAAACACCCACTGATAAAGCTGCAACAACTGAGACGGCATCACCTGAACCTTTAACTGCTGAGGAAACACCTAGTGAGACAGCATCTACTGAGACAACATCTGACGCAACAACTGAGACGCCAACACCTGTAGTCAGCACGCCGCCTGCCTGGTTAGTAGCGCTGGGACGCTCGAGCTGGCATCTCACCTTCGCAGTTGTCTTAGCGATTATTGCGCTACGCCTCACCTTACTTTGCAAATACTGGGTGGCTCAAAGTGAAGACATTGAAGCCTACTGGCGCGAGCACAAACGCGTGCCTAAACTCGCCCGCTTAAACATCATGAACTACTTTAGTGTCGCCGAGAAATTAACCTTGCTGGGCTTGTTTGGTGTTGCTTTGCTTCTGGCAATATTAGCTCACTGGGAAGATGGTGGATTTGCTACATCCCTGAACACTACGCTTCAGCAAGCGGTGCGCAACCCTTGGGCGGCGCTCGCAAGTGCCAACCCGCCACAGTTAGCTAGTCTAGTTTGGCAAGTAGCGCTCGGCGTGTTTTTTGTAGCTGCTGTCATTCATCTTGTCGGCTTGGTCTTACCCCGACCAGAACGCGCACGGGCACCCCAAGGGACACCGTTGTATGGACTGTTTTCAGTACTTATTCCGGGCAGCGCACTCGCAGCACGTGGTTACGGCATCCTGCTGA
>JBCCBI010000048.1:0-18586 GCA_039034155.1 Deinococcota bacterium
GTTCAAGTTGATAGTTTGCCACTTAGTGATGTGTTTGAGCGTGTGGCAGGTGTTGCTGAGGATATCGCTGAGAAACAAGCTCGCACGTGGGCAGACGACGAAGTGCTCGAGGCACCTTTTGACCACCTCATCCAAGCTAGTAAGATTCAATTGGTACTCCACAAGCTAGCTGATGAAGGAAATTACAACGCCTTAGCCTTGCGCTGTTGGCCCGAGTTTCCAGAGGCGTGTGGAGCGATGGCCTGCTCGAGCGTTGCCCGATTAGGTGATAGCAATTTACCTGCCGCCTGTGAAGGTGACGTGATGGGCGCACTGTCCATGTTGGTCTTGCAAGCAATAAGCCATGCGCCTAGTATTTTGATGGATTTATCCGACCACGACCTAAGTGATGATGGGCTGCTTTTTTGGCACTGTGGCAATGCTGCGAAAGACTGGGCGGCAAGTCCCGGCAGCCGCCTTACAACCCACTTTAACCGCGACGATACTGGCGTGGTGCGTGACATGGTCTTGCAATCCGGTGAGGCTACTGGTTTTAGGCTGCTAGATGGTGGGCAAGCTGCGGTCATCCTCGAGGGACGTTTTGATAACCCTGACAAACCTAGTTATGACGGCGTGCGTGGCTGGTTGTACACCCTCAGTTGGAACGGGCAAACTGTCAATGCGCAAACTGCCATCGGTAACATCCTCGACAGGCGGTTGCCACATCACTTAGCATTTGGCAAAGGTGCGCTGACAGCAAGTTTACAAGAGTATTGCAGTTGGCTTGGTGCAAATGTGCTGGCTGCTCACCCCTACCAAGACGCACTTTATCAACCCCAGAAAGATGTTCATGTATGAGCTTATCAACACCTTCTAACGAAACCAATTCACAGGGCAAGCGCGTGTTAAGCGTGGGGCTTTCCTGCATTGACCAACTTTGGCGGGTTGACCAGTTTCCGCCTGTGCAGTCACGCACGCACGCGTCGGCGTACCGGATGCAAGGCGGCGGCGCAGCGGCAACCGGCGCAGCGGCTATCGCCCAACTTGGTATGGAGGTTGAACTTTGGAGCATTCACGGGGAGGATGCCAACGGCGTGTATGCCAAGCAGGAGCTCACCGCCCTCGGTGTTACCTGTGACCACGTCCAAGTTCCAGAGAGTTCTATCACCTTTGTGAGTTGCATTTTGGTTGCGCCTGACGGTGAGCGTTACATCTTTCCCTACCGAGGTGAAAACTTAGTTGATGAGACAAGCAGTTTGGATGTAAGTAACCTCAGCCGTTTTGACTGTGTGCTGACCGACGCCCGCTTTCCGGTCATGAACGAGCATGTTTTACAAGCAGCCAGCGCTCAACACATCCCTATTGTCGGTGATTTTGGCAACACTAAAAACTGGCACCTCGCCCGCTACGCAACCCACTTAATTGCCTCCGAAGAATGTGCTGCTGACGTGCTTGGGCGCAATGATCCTGAAGCTGCGTTAGATGCACTTAGACAATTTGATGGGCAGCTTGTCGGCATCACGCTAGGTGAGCAAGGCTTTTTGTACAAACTTGGCGACAAAGTGCGGCACATTCCAGCTTTACCTGTGGATGTTGTGGATACCAACGGCGCAGGGGATGTGTTTCACGGCGCTTATGCTTATGCAGTCGCTATGAACTGGGACGACGAAGCTTGTGGGCTTTTTGCGTCGGTGACGGCGGCACTTTCTTGTAAGCAACTTGGTAGTCGCACAGGGATTCCACCTGCTGAAGATATTGAAAAACTATTGCAAGAACGCACGAGTAAAGAGATTGATGAGATGCAGTGGGTTTAGGTGGGGACGTTGCGTACGGTAATACACGTTGTAGGTTGAGGATGGTCGTGAGCTAGGAAAGGGAGATGGGGAGAAAGGGTGAAGGGGAGAAAAGTTTATCAAAGGCGGCCTAAGCGTTGATGCATTAGCGTTATTCTTATCAACGAAAACGTTTTGGGCAATGCTCAGCTCATCTTCAGGGTAATTAAGTGGTTGTTTGAGTAGTTATCTGAGTGCGTAGAAATTCAGCGAGGGTGCGCATGTGGTGCATTTCTACATGAAACGGCCAAGTAGCACCAGCAGCCTCAAATAAATCTGGTAGTGGGCGGCTTGCGCCTAAAGACAGCATGTGACGGTAGTTGCTAACCGCCTCAGCTTGGTCGGTAAAGGAGTGCTGCCAAATTTCGAGCGCGCCAAACATCGCAATTTTGTACTCGAGCGCGTAAAACGGATGCATGAGCACGTGTGACGATTGCCAACCTTTGCAGGCGATGTGCTCTAAGCCAGACCAGTCTAGCCAAGGATTGTAAAGACGTTCTAGCTCGAGCCATTTCGCATCTAGTTCAGCTGCACTAACCCCATCCGCTACCCTGCTATACACCCAGTGGTGAAACGCATCTGCCTGTGCCGTAGCGATTAACCGTAAACAGCGCATGAGTTGCTCTTCTTTGGCTTGGGCAGCTTGCTCAATAGTGTAAACACCAACATCACCACTTGCTAAGTGGGCAAGTCCTAACAATTCCATGGTCTGGGAGGCAAGTTCGCACACTTCCATCGTTGGTTGATGATGCCAAACAAGGTCTTGGTTAGCCGCTGCCGCCATGTTGTGAAACGCGTGCCCAGCTTCGTGCAGCATAATCCACACATCTGCGTGGGTGCCAAACATGCTGTGGTAAATAAACGCTCGCCCGGATTTAGGAAAAGGTATACAGTAGCCAACCATCGGCAACTTGCCCTCGCGTGCTTCCAAATCCAGCCAACCTTCGCGCATATTTGCAAATTGACGGCCTAAGTCTGCATCAATAGCTGTGATGAGGCGCGTAAGTCCAGCTTCTAACTCATCAACTTGTGCAAAGGGTCTTAAAGGTGAACGCCCTTGTGCGTCTACATAAACATCCCACGGACGCAATTTAGGGACATTCAACTGAGCACACTTATGCTCATAGACATCTGCCAGAACAGGCACAACCCCACTGGCAATGGCAGCGTGCAAGCGTTTGCTATCTTCTGGTGTGTAGTCGTAGCGGTACGTGGCACACCATGTGTAAGCACAAAAGTCGCTAAAACCTGCATTTTGGGCAATATGGTGACGCAAGTTAAGTAGCTCGAGCATCATCTCATCAACGTCTTCAGCCATCAACAACTTAGCCTCTTCGGAAGCTAAAAACGCTGCCTCCCGCAGGTTTCTATCCGTCGCGAACTGCTTGGTAAACGCTTGATGCAGTCCTAGTGTTTGACCGTCTAGGTTGATGCTAAGCGCGCTTCTTGCTTTGTTAAATTGCGTGATGATGGTGCTTATCTGGGCTTCAAGGGCATCATTTTTAGGATGATAGACACGAGCGTCGTCTTGCAACTGGCGAATGATTAGGTTGAGATCAGGGTGTTGGTTGAGGATGTGGGTGGGTAGCTCGAGCAACCTCACCTGCAGTTGATGTTCTACTTGGTTAACCTGCGGCATAACATCATGGTCAAACTTTATATAAGCCGCTTCAGCTTCACTATTGCGTACATCTTGATGATGAGCTAGCTGGCGTTTGGCGCGGTGCTCGAGCACCTCTTTCCTAAGTTCACTCCATGCGTGCAACCACTGCGGTAATGTTTCTGCATCCAGCGGGTGTACAGCTAGGTCGTCGTAGCGAGCTTTGAGTGCCTCGAGCGTTAACATCAGCGTATCAGTCTATTTGGCAGCCATCGCTTCAACCTCGAGCTTCCAACTTGGCTCTAAAAGTTGGCAACACACAACGGTTGATGCAGGCTGATGGTCACCTAAAAACTTTTGACGTAGGGCTACATTGGGCCCGTCAAATTCAGGACTTGCCAGGTAGGTTCTAATTGAAATTATGTGGCTGTAATCCATATCGGCACTTTTCAAAATCTGACCGATGTAGTGCCAAATAAGCTCACCTTGTTCCTCAAATGTCTCGGGCATGGTTGTACCGTCTTGCAAATAGCCATTGAGCCCACTAATAACCAGCAACCGTGCTCCAGGCGGAACTTCAATAGCATGGCTATAGTTTGTATAGGGCGGATACACAGCACTTGGGTTGTGGTGTTTAAGTGTCACAAATTGACCTCCAAGGCACAAGCATAGTACATTCCAAATCTTTCGTCACCAAGCTAGCAAGGTATACTCAACACGCACGTACAATTCTAATTTGACTTATCGCGATTTGGATCTCAGCTCTATTCTAAGGACATTTGATGATGAATCTAGCAACTTGGCAAAGCTTGCTTGCGCTTGTACTCGGTAGTTGTTACGGGGCGTTATTTGGCGCTATTCCGGGCCTCACAGCCACGCTCGCCGTGGCGCTGTTTATTCCTATTGCATTTTTTTTGGATCCGGTGTTGGCGTTACCTGCCATTATTGGTATCTCGAGCACGGCCATTTTCGCTGGCGACGTGGGGTCGATTGTCGCCAAAATCCCCGGTACACCTGCAAGCGCTGCCTACGTGGAGGAGCTTAATAGCCTCGGCAAGCGCCAAGGTGCTATTTACGCGCTGGGGATTAGCGCCATGGGCTCGGCGGTGGGCGGCATTATTGGCACGGGGTTGCTGATTGTCAGTGCGACGTTTTTAGCAAGGGTAGCCAAGAATTTCTCATCATTTGAATATTTTTGGATTGCGGTGTTAGGACTTACCGCTGGTATTTTTGCAGCCGGGCGCAGCCCCCTTAAAGGCTTTGTGTCGCTACTTTTGGGACTAGCCTTTGCGACAGTTGGTATTGACCCAACCTTGGGCTATCCACGGTTCGACTTTGGCAACCCTAACCTACTGGGCGGGCTTAACTATATTGTGGTGATGATTGGACTATTTGGCTTTTCAGAAGTGCTTGGGCACCTTATCACTGGACGCAAGCAGGCTCAAGCAACTGAGGTTGGTGAGGTGGTTAGCTCGAGGCAAGCCTTTTTCATTGACCCCACTAAACTCATGCTCAAACACCCCCTTTTAGTGCTGAGGTCGTCACTTATGGGCACGTTTGTGGGCTTTTTACCCGGCGCTGGTGCCGACATTGGCGCGTGGGTGGCGAGTAGCGTTGAGAAAATGTCCGTTTTGCGCCGAAGTAACAAACAAATACCACAATCCTCAGAAAGTGATGCTGACGCCATCACCGAAGCCCATCACGATACGATTGTACTGGCAGGTACCAGCAGCAACAACGCCGCCGTAGCTAGCGCGTGGATTCCTGCGCTGGCACTGGGATTACCCGGTGATACGGTCACGGCGATTGTACTGGGCGTGTTCTTGATGAAAGGCATTACGCCCGGGCCACAACTGTTTGAAAATGATCTGCCCTTGGTGTGGACGCTTTACGGGGCGTTCATTGTCTGTAACCTGTTACTTCTGCCGCTTCTCGGCTACTTAACGGCGGGTGCCGTTGCCAAAATTGTGCGCATTCCGTTTAACATTTTGCTGAGTATTATTACCGTGTTGTGTGTCGTCGGCGCGTTTGCGATTAACAACAATCCGTTTGATGTCTGGGTGATGGCCGGCATGGGCGTGGTTGCATTGTTACTTAAAGTTGGCGGCTTTCCACTCGCTCAAGTGGTGTTGGGGATGGTGCTAGGGCCCATTCTCGAGCAAAACTTCATGGTTAGTGCCATCAAGTCTCGCTGGGATTTAAGCAGTTTTTTTGAACGCCCTATTGCCATTGCGCTTATGCTCGTTACCATAGGCATTGTGATTCTTGGCTTGCGTTTGCGGGCACATCATCCTGAACCTGCCTAAACTACCTAAATCTTACGTGACTACTACACTTACACATCACGCTCACATGTAGGGAAAGCAAGCCACTGCTATGTTGTAAACAAATTCGTGGTCTAAGCTACAGGTTATGCCCGTAGATGAGAACGCATCCACACCATCTTTTCACGTCCCATTGGCATCTACTAGGCAAGTGCCAACATTTGTTGCGAATGACCCTATCCTAGCTTCACTTTGGGATAGCCCTGACTTAGGCGTTGTGCTCGTAACTTTGCAAGATGAGATAAACGCCGTTAATCCTGTTTTTTGTACGCAAACAGGACAACTTGCTGAGGCGCTTATGGGCCAAGCTTACGCTAGCGTGCTGAAGCTATCTCAAGCGTACAACCCTCAAGTTGTACAAGCATCTGCATCCGATGACTTAAATGCCCTTGATGACACCTTGGTGGACACACCTGCACTGTTTGAAGATGACGACCTCAACGGTCAAGACTTGCATGTTGATGATGAGACTGTAACTGATAATCATCACCTTAACAATAAGCAACGTACACATACTCCTGTTGTCCTCAACCAACATCAACATCTCGAAGGGCAATTGCGCCATCAAAATGGCAAGCTACATGAGGTATACGTCACCGTAATGCCTTTGAGCGGGCGTGATGCTCAGAAGCAGGCAGATGTTCGCATTTTACTTGTCCGTACAGTAGCTCAAGATACCGCATCAGCTCAACCTCAGACAAAGTTTAACCCCAATTCTGAGGCAAAGCTGAGCACTGCGTCAACATCTCCATCTGAACTTTCATCTGACCTAGTTCACAGCACAACCCTACACAACACAACCCTACACAACACAACCCTGCCACCTGTCACAAGTAATGCCAGTGCGCTTGATGGCACGCAACTCAACCACCTACTCCAACTTGTTGAAACCATCAGCGACTTTATTTGTTTAATGGACAGTGAAGGCGTAGTGCGCTATGTGAACCCGGCTGGGCTCGAGCTAGTGGGTGAAGGTGGTGCTAGTGCCAACCTCAACGCCAGTGTATTTGTCACTGTAAACGCCAAAAACAGCCTCATTTCCCACTTTGCAACTGCCATTCAAACCGGCAAGTGGGTTGGTGAAACCCACTTTAGTCATGCGGACGGACGCAGTTTTCCTGTCTCCCAAGTGCTCATGCCTCTTTATGATGAGGCTGGCGAACTCACCGGTTTTGGTACCATCGCCCGCGATATTAGCGCGCAAAAGCAGCTCGAGGACAACCTGCGCGCGAGCCAAACCAAAATGCGCGCACTTCTTGAGGCCATTCCCGATCTCATGTTTGTATTTGACAAAGACGGGCGTTATTTAGACGTCGCCGGACGCACCGACGACATGACCTTTTCACCTGAAGACCTCGTGGGCTTTACGCTCGAAGATGTGCTGCCAGCAGGTCTTGCCAAGCGTCTTTTCGACGCCATTCAAGTTACGCTAGCGAGTGGTGAACCCCAGTGCATTGAGTACCATATAGCTACCGATCCCAGGGTGATGGTCAGTGAAGCCCAGTTGGTCAAAATGACCGACGACCAAGTGCTCATGGTATCGCGGGATATTACCAGTCAAAAACGCACTGAACGCAACTTACATATTTTTCAAAGTTTGGTTGAGGCTGCCACTGACGGCATCACCATTGTGGATGACAGCGGTAAATTGCGTTACAGCAACCCGGCCTATAAAACGATGCTCGGTTTACCAACAGATGCGCCTGTGAATCAGCCCCAACACGCCAGTGGCACCCTCACATCTGCTGGGCGCGCAACCCTTGACGATGCCATTAACGCCATGTCACAAACTGGACGTTGGCAGGGCACCTTAGAACACCAACATACAAACGGTCAAACTGTTGTCACAGACGTGCGTTCGTTTGCCATTTATGACAGCCGAGGAGACTTTATCCAAGCGGGCTCCATTGTCCGCGATGTTAGCCAAGAGCACGATATGAAAAAGCAGCTCGAGCAACAACGCCGCTTGCTTAACGACTTGCTCGAGCACTTGCCCATGGCTGTCTGTGTCATCGACGTTGCAACAGAGCGTTATCTGCTTGCCAATCAAGCCCATGCAGACATTACGACCTTCACGTCACATGAATTAATTGGCCAAACGCAAGTTGAGCTTTTTGGCGACACCCGTGCTAGCCAGTGGCGCGCCGTCAACCAGCAAGTTATTGAAATGCGTGAACCTATTACCTTTGAAGAATACGTTGTGCTTGAAGACGCCCCCCCCCGCCACTATCTCACGACTAAATTTCCTATGACAAACGCACAAGATGACATTTATGCCGTGGGTGTTGTCGGTCACGATGTTAGCACTATCAAACAAACAGAAACATCTTTGCGTGAGCGCACCGAGCAACTCAACCTGCTTAATACCATGAGCCGCAATTTAAACACTGCAACTGACTATGCCGCTATCCTCGAGGGCACGGTGAGTATGCTCAATCACTTAGGGCTTTTTGCAGCCAACCTCTTCATTATTGATAATGACGCGCAAGACACCCCAACTCACTCCACCAAAGTTGCCGCTTGGCATCACTATGGCGGGGTACATGGTGAGGCTGTTGGTAGCCGCCTTAAAATAGCCGATTACCCCACCATGGCCGCAACCTTTGAAGATTCTCAAACTACGCATATTAAGCACTTACACCAGCTTCACAAAGACGTTAAATTCCGCTGGCAGCGGGCAGGCATTGGCACCTTGGTGATTGTGCCCATTGCACCAGCCAGCGCGTGGCTAGGCAAACTCATCTTGTACTGGCGTGAGGAGCGTACATTTACCGATAACGACATTGAAATTTTAAACGCCCTACCAGATATTTTGGCACCCGTCGTTGCCAACCGCCATTTGCTAAACTCGCTCGAGCAAACTGTTCATGAGCGCAGTCAAGAGCTTCAGCAAAGTCAAGCTCTCTTGCAAGGGTTTTTGGACAATGTGCCTGCACTTATGTACGTTAAAGATACAAAGTTGCGCTTTATGATGGCCAACGATGGCATCGCCCAGGTGTTTGGTACGACAAATCAAGGTCTTGTTGGGACAAGCGACTTTGATTTTTTTAATCATGATGTTGCCACTCAGTTCAGCCAAGTTGAACAAAACGTATTGGACACAGGCGAGTCGCTACTTTTAGAAGAAGATACCCCTGGCGTAGACGGGCTCAGGCATTTCATCACCACCAAGTTTCCTATTACCGATCAGCAAGGAACTATTCAAGCCCTTGGCGGGTTTTCGTTTGATATTACTGAGCGCAAACGGGCGGAACAAGCATTACAAACTTCACGTGAGCAACTAGCCAAAGCCTCAGCTGAGTTAAACATCACTAAACGTATTCAGGAACTACTCCTACCTTCAGATAATGAGCTTGAGGTCGTCAGTGATCTTGCTATTGCCGGTGTGATGCGCCCTGCTGACCATGTTGGCGGCGACTACTACGACGTGCTTGTTCACGATCAGGGCGTCATGTTGGGTATTGGTGACGTGACCGATCATGGGCTCGAGAGCGGCCTGCTCATGCTCATGACCCAAACAGCAGTGCGCACCCTTCTTGAGGCAGATATTCACGACACAGCCACCTTTTTTGATATTTTGAACCGCGTTCTTTACGACAACCTCGCGCGTATGCGGGCTGACAAAAGTTTGACCCTGTTGCGCTTGGATTACGATGCAACATCCACCAACAACATGCGCCTAAGTGGTCAACATGAGCAGGTGCTGGTTGTGCGTACAAATGGCGAGATTGAACCTGTTGATACGCTGGATTTAGGGATTCCACTAGGGCTCGAGCGCAGCGTTGCTCACTTTATTGCTGAAACTCAGTTGCATCTGGCACCTGGTGACGGCGTGGTGCTCTATACAGATGGCATTACCGAGGCTGAAAACGACCAGCTCGAGCAGTACGGACTTGACCGTTTATGCGCCACCGTGAGCCGCCACTGGCGAGCAACACCTCACGACATCTGTCAGTTTGTCTTACACCATCTTGATAACTTTATTGATGGACACACCGTCCACGACGACATCACCCTCGTTGTCGCCAAGCGCCGTTCAGAAAGCTCGTAGCTTCAACCCTAAAGAGATGACATCAACGCTGTCATTTGAGAGTTGATGTCATCTTTGGGTGTGCTTTAGCAATCACACGATTTATTGATACACTAGTTGATACACCATGCGTCATCTGGGTTGAGATTAATGCTTACAGCAGCCACACGGTGCTGCATTACCTACCTTCTAGCTACTGAAATCTCCCTTTCCCCCGTGCTCCCCTTCTCCCTTTCCTCAAACACAATGTTGAACATCCATTGTCGTCCATTGTCTGGCAGAGCCACCACTAACTCAAGCGAATCCGCGGGTTCAAATAAGCATAAAGTAGGTCAGCGGCTAAGTTGGCTGTCGCAAAGCCAAATACTGTCACCAAGCTAATTGCCTGCAATAGCGGCACGTCGCGGCGGTCAATGGCAAAGGTCAGTAAACGCCCAAAACCTGGGTAATTAAAGACATTTTCCACCACAATAAGTCCGCTGATGAGCCAACCGACGCTAATCGCTAGCACCGTCACCGTGGGTAAGAGCGCATTACGTAACACATGGTTGCGAATCACCCGACCACGCGGGATGCCTTTAAGCGCAGCCGTTCGCACGTAGGGTTTGCGTAGTTCTTCAATCACACTCGCCCGGGTTAAACGTGTCACGTAGGCAAGTAACACCAGCGTGGCTGTTAGCGCTGGCAAGATAAGCATCGGCAACGCCTCCATAAAACTTGCCCCTCGCTCAATCGATGAATTGGCCGGTAAAAGCTGCAAGCGAAATGCAAACAGTTGAATCAGTAGTAACCCGGTCACAAACTCGGGCAGACCAACTACTGACAACGACCCAATACTGATGGTGTGATCGAGGACGCTGTCTTCACGTAACCCTGCCACCACGCCAAGTGCAACGGAAATAGGCACAGAAATGACCAAGGTCACAGCTGCGAGCATGAGTGAATTGCCGAGACGCTCGAGCACCAATGGACGAATTGCCTGACCCGTGCCGTACGACTCACCCCAGTCACCTACAATGAAGCTAGCTAACCAAGTGATGTACTGAATTGGCGCGGGCCTATCCAAACCCAACTCTGCACGCAGCGCCGCAATGGCGGTATCGCTTGCTTCGCGGCCTAAAATGATGCGCGCAACGTCACCAGGTAACAGTTGGGTGATGGTGAAGATAATGATTGAGGTCAGCAACAACGTTAAGAGCAAAAATCCCAAACGGCGCACAATGTAACGACTCATGAGGCCACCTCATTAGCTTGCGCCGATGGTGAGCTGATGACTTCGGATGGTAAGACTAAGTTAGTTTGCATTGTCATGAGGTCATCCGCTGGAATATGGCAATGGATGCGTTTACCGTTGACCTCTTGCCACGGTGGCGTGGTTGTTTTACAGATGTCTCCGAGCATACGTGGGCAGCGGCTGTGGAAACGGCAACCTTTAGGGATGTTGAGTGGGCTAGGAACATCTCCCTCGAGCCGAATCATCTCCTGCTCGTTTGCGTCGAGGGCATCTTGTTCAGCTTCTAAACGCGGCACCGCTGAAAGTAACGCTTCGGTATACGGGTGATAAGGCGGTTTAAGCACAGCGGCGGTCTCACCAACCTCCATCAAGTGCCCCAAATACATGACCGCTACTTTGTCTGCTAGGTAGCTCACCACCGACAAATCGTGTGAGATAAATAAATAGGCTTTGTCGTACTGCAAGTCGTTGAGTAAGTTGACGATGGCGGCTTGCACAGAGACATCTAGCCCAGAAACCGATTCATCAAAAATAACTACCTCAGGATCAGCAGCGAGCGCTCTGGCAATGGCGACGCGCTGTTTTTCACCCCCAGAGAGCTGTTGTGGTAAACGGTCTAAGTAGCTTGCAGGTAATTTGACGGCACTTAAAAGTGTCTGCAAACGGGCCTCGAGCGCCTCACCACGGTAACCAGCTAAGCGCTTGAGCGGACGTCGCAAGGCCTCACCCACGGTCATGTAGGGGTTAAGGGCCTCATCTGAACTTTGAAAGACCATCTGCAAACGTTTGAGGGTATCCTGATTACGGCCCGCAGCACGATCTGCTAGCGGCACACTGGCTAGGGTCATGACGCCGTCCATAGGTCCAGAGCTTGGGTCGTATAAGCCCATGAGGCAACGGGCTAAGGTGGACTTGCCACTACCACTTTCGCCTACCAGTCCTAGCGTTTCACCGGTAGCAAGCTCGAGGCTTACATCATCTACAGCATGAACCTGTTTAGGAGGTTGACGCTGCAGACGCTCGAGCCAACTGCGTGGCATTCTAAAACGTTTGTCGAGGTTGTCAACATCTAAAATTTCAGCTACTTGGCTTGGGGCAGTTGCAGCGGTATCTGCCTCAGCTTGACGGCTACTGACCTCACCTGCGGCAATCTCGTGAGCACGCACGCAACGGCTAACACGCATACTTGTACCAACCGATGCCTCTACCTGAATTAGCTCAGGATGCGTTTCACAGGCAGGCACCGCTAAAGGACAACGCGCTTGAAATAAACAGCCACTTGGCAGATCGGTTAAGCCAGGTAAGCTTCCGCGAATGGGCCGCAGGGGAGCATGGCGTTTATCTTGTCCAAGACGCGGCACGCTGTCTAGCAGGGCTTGCGTGTATGGGTGATAAGGCCCCGCGTAGAGGTCGTGACTACCAGCGTCCTCAACTAATTCACCCGCATACATCACGGCTACGCGGTCACACAAGCTGGCGACCACAGCTAAACTGTGCGATACGTAGAGCACTGCTGTGTTGCGGGTTTGGGTGAGATCACGCACCAAGTCCAGAATGGTTGCTTCGGTGGTGACATCTAAGTTGGTCGTGGGTTCGTCCATCACTAGCAAATCGGGTTCACCTGCAAGCGCCATAGCAATCATGACGCGCTGCTGCATGCCACCTGACAGTTGATGGGGATAACTGGCAGCTACCCGTCTGGGATCAGCTAGATTGACTTGGGCAAGGAGCTCGAGCACCCTGTCTTTAGCTTGCTTGCTAGCTCGATTGTAAGTAGGGGGTAAGGCCTCGAGCATCTGCTCCATGACCGTCAACGATGGATTCATCGATGGTAACGGGTTTTGCGGCACAAGTTTGACTCGCTTCAGCCAGTATTGCCGCAACTCCTGCGGGCTCGCGTGGGTAATATCTTCGCCAGCGACCTGAATACTGCCTGATGTAATCCGCGCGTTGTCGCTCAAATAGCGCATAAGTGCCAACGCCAAGGTAGATTTGCCGCTACCACTTTCGCCAACTAGACCGTAAGTTTGCCCGTAATTAATGCTGAGGTTAATATCGCGCAAGGCAGGTAAATCTTTACCAGCTTGACGGTAGACGACGCTCAAGTCACGAATTTCAACAAGAGCTGACATTAACGTTCCCCTTGGAGCACGCGCTTGAGGCCGTCTGCCATTAAGTTCATGGCAATAACAAGTAAGGAGATTGCCAACGCTGGAAAGTACAACGCCCATGGTGTGAGTGCCGCAAAGTTGCGTGCTTCACTGACCATGAGTCCCCAGTCGGGACTCGGCGGTTGTACGCCAACACCTAAAAACCCCAGTGAAGCCACGAGGAAGATGGCGTAAGAAAACCGCAATGCGGCTTCAACAGCTAGCGCAGGTAAGACTGAAGGGAGTACTTGCCGCCCTACAATGTACCAGGCAGGTTCGCCTTGCGTGCGAGCGGCGGCAATGTATTCTTTGGTTTTGGTGTCTAGCACAACGCTACGCACGACCCGCGCCACAATTGGCACGTAGCTGATGGCGATGACAACCAGTACACTCGTGCGCGACGGCCCTAAGGTTCCTAGTAGGAGTAAGGCGAGGAGCAGCGCGGGCATGGCCAGTAAACTATCGAAAATGCGGAAGGTGACTTCCTCGAGCCACCCGCCTATATAACTAGTTGCCAGCCCTAGCGCCGTGCCAATAAACACGGCTAACGCCGTACCCAAGCCTGCGAGTAACAATATATCGCGGCTGCCTACGACCACGCGGCTAAAGACATCCCGCCCCAAGTGGTCAGTCCCAAACCAGTGGGTTAGCGAGGGGGCTTGGCGGCGAGCGGTTAATATCTGCTCGGTGGGTTCAAAGGGTACAAGCCAGGTACCAACGATAGCCAGTACAACAAATACAAGAACAATACTTGTGCCAACTCCAGCCGCTGGGTAGCGGTAGAGGCGGCGTAAAAAACGAAAAACCGCACGCAGTCCCCTAGCTGGGGAAGCTGCGGCGGCTTGACGCTGAGACTGACGAGGTCCAGCAGAATGGGGTGATTGCATTAGGAAATTTCTAGGTGATGTTACTGCAGGCTAATGGCTGCAAAGTCGGTACGCCCGACAAACGCTTGTAAGTCAAAGCCAACGACATTTTCAGCATGAGCAGCGGTTTCAGCAAAGAAGTAAGGAATGACAAAGGGCGCACTGTCGAGCAAAATTGCTTGAATCTGCTGATAGGCATCTATTCGGGCTGCTTCGTCCAACGTTGTACCTGCCGTGTTGGCAAGGGCGTCCACATCTTCATTACAATACTTGGCTTCGTTCCAACGCGCACCACAGATGACCATCACATCTAAGTAAAACTGTGGCAGTGGGCGTGAACCCCAACCGGTAATGCCCAGGTCAACCTCGAGCCACCCGTTTTCACCATAGTAAACGCTCTCAGGCTCTACTGAAATATCAATCACAAAGCCAGCTTCTTCAAGTTGCTGCTGCAGCACTACAGCTAAATCAGGACGGTCACCAGAATCTGGCGTGTGCAAGGTAAGTTCTAAACCGTCCGGATAACCAGCCTCAGCCAGAAGTTCACGGGCGCGCGCAGCGTCACGAGGTGCAGGTGTTAACTCTGACGCAAAGTAACTGTCGTAGAGCGGCCCAATGGGACTATCTTGCCCAAGTGCGCCGATGCCATTTTTAACCAGTTCAAAAATAGCCTCACGGTCAACGGCGAGCTTAAAGGCCTCAATCACCCGGGGGTCATTACCTGGCGCGCGGTCAGCCCGCAAACGCACTAAGTCAAAACCGTTAGAAGGTACTGACACAGCGGTGATGCCGGGGATGACATCCAGAGTTTCGTAAAGCGCTAACGGCATGTTGAGGACAATATCTATCTGACCGCCACGAAGGGCGTCGACACTAGCAGCTTGGTCGCTGAAGAAAATAAACTCGAGCGCGTCTACACCAGGTTTGCCTTCAATGAAATAAGTTTCGTTGGCGGTGAGCGACATGCGGTTTTCGGGGCTGTAATCACTAACGACAAACGGGCCGCTGCCATTAAACTCAGCAGCAGGATCCGCCGTTTCAGCTTTGACAATAAACGCGTGATTGTCTGACAGGTCGTACAAGAAAAACGGGTTGGTTTCAGTTAGGGTGAACTGCACCGTGGTATCGTCCATGGCGTCAATACTGGCAATGTTAGCGTACAGGTCTGCAGTGGGAAGCTCGAGGGCAGGATCGCGCAAACGGTCATAGGTCCAGACAACATCACTTGCGGTAAGCGGGCTTCCGTCGTGGAATGTGACACCTTCTGCTAGGCTAAACGTGTAGCTGAGGCCGTCATCACTCACCTCCCAAGAGGTTGCCAGCCGGGGCGCAATGTTGTTGCTGCTATCAATATCTACCAAATAATCATAAATGGCGTTTAAGACAGCAATTTCAGCATCTGACGAGGCAAAGGCTGGGTCAAGCTGCACAGGCACGTCACTGGCAATGCGCAGCGTGTCCTGCGCGACCCCAAACCCGGCAGAGACCAAAAAAATTGCAGCCGCGATGTGTACGCCAAGCGCACGACAAAATCTTGCATGAATAAGCATTGTTCCTCCCTCGAGGTCTCCCTGCAGGTGACACCACACGCACAGTCAACACGTATCAAGAACGTCATTTTTTGATACCCAACAAGATCAGGTGATGTAACCAAGTAGGTGATGCTACGTTTAAGCGTCATACGTTTAAGCGTCACACGTCAGAGAGCCTAAACAAGCCCAAATACCTTCATTTTTAAGGCTCGCAGCCCAAGTGTACCTAGGCTTCTAACAAACTCATGCAAGCAAGCTTACGGAAACTGATGCCATTTTGACGCAGGGCTAGCTTAAACGTGCTAACAACACCGCGAATTACCGTAAACACAGCACATGACGACACGTAACAAGCCTTAATGACTCTATTTGAGGCTTCATATGATGACATCTATCTTTACCTTCAAAACATAGTTTGAACGAGAGCTCTTGAGGTAGGAAGGCTCGAGACTACTCTCACCTCGAGGTTGCTATCACCAAGCTTCACACGCCGTTCACATAAGGATAGCTTGCACTTCACACAGCCAAGGCTATGTTGACGTTAGTTCAAAGCAGTGCTCTCAAGGCAATAAGGTTCAATGAGGTTCAATGAGGTTCATCATTCCCACCCCATCTCAACCCCCGCTCACCCCAAAGGATGATGACGGCTCACCCACAAGCTCTCTATGCTAATTGACAGAGATAATAACAACATTCCTAAGTTCGCCCGACCGTCTGCGTTAGGCAAGCCCGCAAGTGAGTCCAGAGATTAGCGATCAAGAAAGGTAAGGCAAGGTCATGAAAACCATTCACTGCAAGCAACTCCACAGCCTCTGGCAAACAGGTGAGGTTACCTTGCTCATGACAGAATCTCTTGACCACTACAAGTGCGGGCACATTCCTGGGTCATATTATTTTTCAGCAAGCGTCACAAAAAACGTGCCTATACTTTCATCACCAGATGTAGTGACTGCTATGGCAGGTACGAAACCAGTGACCATTGTCCTCTACAGTCGCGCGCGTCCATCACTGGTCACGCACTGGGCGTACAAGCTTTTACGTGAACAGCATAAGCATGTCTTTGTTTACGAAGGAGGTTTACAAGATTGGCTCGAGGCCGGTTATCCCATCAGCTTTGCAGATGCCGTCACAGAAGCCACTACCTCTCTAGCAACTAAGACAATGGAGCATCATCAGCAACAGAAGGTTGTAACTAGCACGCACACAGCATCCTCCACACCTCAACCCACATCCCCAGCGAGGTCTGTACTTATACCGAAAGGAGAGCAACCGTGATTTATCTTTCATTGCTTCTATACCGAGGTATCAAGTACCTCATTACTCAACTTGCCCACTATCAAGCAGCTCGCAAACTTATGAGCACTTCCTCGAAGCAATACCCCACCAAGCCGCGTAGGTCAGGTGTGCGTTCTTCTATACTTAACGGTCAATTTGCTACTATCCCATCACCTTCAGCAAAGGCTCAGCATAGACGTGTTCAACGTAGCTACTAAGCTTGTAGATATTGAGCTTAATGACGACGCTAGTATTTATTGCGAGGGAGCTGGAGCTAATACGGTTGCACCTCCCACAACCACTCCCTCAGCGTGACGCCCCTTGTCTGAAGTTGTGCCGCCAACTCACGCCCAACGTAACGATAATGCCAAGGTTCATAAATGTAACAGGTAATCTCTTGCGTATTTTTAGGGTAGCTGAGCGCAAAACCATAGCGCCACGCATTGGCAACCGTCCAGGCACCCGCAGGCGTGTCTGCCCAATCTGCCAAGTCCCAGGCAGGCGGCCCGTTGGCGCTACGAAAATCGACGGCTGTTCCTAATTGATGTTCTGAATGTCCTGGGCGTGCACTGCTTAAAAGTGCCGCTTGCCGGCCTTGCAAGTTAACCCAATAATTAAAGGTGCGATCTTGATAGCTATAGCTCCGGTAGGCAGATTGCACGGCAAGTGGGTGCCCAGCAGCGACGGCTGCCTCCCTAAGCGCGCGCAAATCTTCCATCACAAACCCACGCATAAGCAAGTCGCTATCAAAGCCAGCTTGCCGCACGGGAACTAAATCAGTAGGTGCATAGTCAAGAGGTAATTTGTAGAGCGTATCCAAAAACGTTACTTGCCAGTCGTCGTAGCTGGTGAACGCTGTTGCCCGGTCTTCGTAACCGCAGACAGGTAAAACTTCACCCGCTAGGTTAATGACTTGTCCACTAGCCAGCGATAAGCTAATGAAGCTCAGTACTACAACAATTATTTTGATGAGATGCTGTTGCAAGTGTTGATGTTCAAGATGATGTAATTTCACAAGGGTTTAGTGTACTGCAAATTTGCTGAGGTTAAACCCACAAGCATCATTCATCACGATTTATTTGAACGGGTTGGTCGCCCACGCAGGGAATAGGGTCTACAACCTCGAGCCCTATTTCATGACACCAGTACCCTTGAATAGGTGCTGTTACGGGCGCTTCTACGTAAATATTATGCTCCCATGTTCCAACAAAAACCTGACTTTCTACACGAATGTACCCCGGCGTCTCCCCTGCTCGGTAACAATAGGCTTCAATCAGATAAGGCTCACCGTCATCAGGATATTGACCACGAAACTCGCCAATCTTGCGGCTACGCCACGACTCTCCCATTGGTAACAAAGGGCTTTCAAAGGTTTTGTTGTCAATGGTGAGCGTTGCTTGCAAGCCTTCATCACAACCTAGACGGTTGGCACTTGTGGGGTTTGAGCCAACGTAAAAATACAATGGAGAAGGTTGATTGATGGCATTTTGCGTCATTAAAAAGGGACAGGCTGTCAAAACTAAGCACAAACTGACTCCAGTCAAAAGATTACGCCAAATTGATTGTTGAGCTGTCACTAGATCATCCTCATTTCTCGAGCACCTCACCAAATCCTGCTTGGACCACATCACAAATTTTTGCACTCATACCAGCTCCGACAAAAGGCATGATAAACTCACATCATGGGACGACTAGGACGACCAAGTATCGAGGTTGCCGAGCAGGATAGTGTGGCAGATTTAAGAAAGGCATATCTAAGCAGTA